>JBCDMB010000043.1 GCA_038744685.1 Verrucomicrobiota bacterium | reverse complement strand
GGGGTGAAGAAGCCGAAGGAATCCTGAGTTTAACCCAAGTTTTTTGAATCATGTCACGCCGTCGCCAAGCCGAAAAGAGGGAGTTCATCCCTGACCCGCGTTACCAAAGCCAGTTGGTCAGCCAGCTGATTAATATGGTAATGAGCCGGGGTAAAAAGAGTCTCGCCCAGCGCATCGTCTACTCTGCTTTCGAGCGGGTCAGCGAGAAGCTGGAAAAGGGCGATTCTGTTGATCTCCTCCTCGGAGCTCTCGAAAATGCGCGTCCGAAGCTCGAGGTGAAGAGCCGTCGAGTTGGGGGTGCTACTTATCAGGTGCCTGTTGAATTGACTTACGAACGCCAGCAGGGCCTCGCCCTTCGCTGGATGGTGGCGTCTGCCCGTGCCCGCAAGGGAATTTCCATGGGTGAGGCTCTCGCTAACGAAATAATCGATGCCTACAACGGCACTGGATCGGTGGTCCGCAAAAAGGAAGAAACTCACCGGATGGCACAGGCAAACCGTGCGTTTGCCCATCTCCGCTGGTGATTTAACTCCCCTGGAGCCTTGTTGAATTTAACGAAACCCCTGCCATGTCCGCCGCAATGGAGATACTCGATGTCAACGCCAAGGAGCGCAAATGCCCCTTGGAGCGGACTCGTAATATCGGGATAGCGGCACATATCGACGCAGGAAAGACGACTACGACCGAACGGATGCTCTACTACACGGGCGTCGTTCACAAGATCGGTGAAGTGCATGAGGGCACCGCAGTCACCGATTGGATGGAGCAGGAACGGGAGCGTGGGATCACGATTACCTCCGCAGCGATTTCCTGTGAATGGAACGCTAGCTGGGGTCCGTTTGCTGGCGAAAGCCATCGGATTAACATCATCGACACACCAGGGCACGTCGATTTTACCGCAGAGGTAGAGCGTTCTCTTCGGGTGCTCGACGGAGCGGTTGGCGTTTTTTGTGCGGTCGCTGGTGTGCAGCCACAGTCCGAGACCGTTTGGCGTCAGATGGATAAGTATTCCGTTCCTCGCATCGCATTCATCAACAAGATGGATCGGACTGGCGCGGATTTCCATGCGGCCGTCGATAGTATGCGTGATCGTCTGCGGGCGAACGCTCATCCGCTTTACCTGCCCATCGGTGCGGAGGAAAATTTCAAGGGCCTCATCGACTTGGTCGCCAGCAAGGCGATCCTCTATGATGAATCCGATCCCAAGGGAGTTCGTTTCGAGTTGATCGATATTCCCGCAGACTACCGCGATGAAGCCGCTGAATACCGTGAGAAGCTCATCGAGGCTCTTGCTGACTTTGACGACGAGCTTGCAACGACTTTTCTCGAAGGTGGGGAGGTCACCGAAGATGCGCTGCACACGGCGGTTCGGAAAGCGACCCTTTCCCGCGAGTTTGTTGGGGTGATTCCCGGTTCTGCATTCAAGAACAAGGGTGTGCAGCGCCTTCTGGATGCGATCATCGATTATCTTCCTTCGCCGGTCGACGTTCCCGCGATCCGTGGGGAGAGTTCTTCGGGGGACGAAGTAAGCGTCCACGCGGATGACAACTCACAGATGGCTGGCTTGGCCTTCAAGCTGATGACCGATCCGTTTGTGGGGAAACTCGTGTTTTTCCGAGTGTATTGCGGGCAGCTCCGCAAAGGAATGTCGGTCTACAACCCACGCACCCGCAAGAGTGAGCGCATCAGCCGCCTCATGATCATGAAGGCTGACTCCCGTGAAGACATCGAAGTGGCATTTTCGGGGGACATTTGTGCGATTATCGGCGCCAAAGATGTGGTCACTGGGGATACCCTTTCTGAGAAGGCTCTGGACATTCGTCTGGAGCCTCCTTCGTTTCCGGAGCCTGTCATCTCGATGTCGATCGAGCCGAACTCCAAAGCAGATTCGGAGAAAATGTCTCTTGGACTGCAGCGTTTGGCCGAAGAGGATCCGACTTTCGTCGTTAGCTCGGATGCTGAAACCGGACAGACCCTGATCGCCGGAATGGGCGAGCTTCACCTGGAAATCATCCGCGACCGTCTCTTCCGTGAGTTCAAAGTCGATGCGGAAGCAGGCCGTCCGCAGATCGCCTACCGCGAGACTATCAAGGCGAGCGCCGAGGCCGAAGGAAAATTCATCCGCCAGTCAGGTGGTCGTGGCCAATACGGTCACTGCGTTATCCGGATCGAGCCCAACGAGAAGGGCGAGGGCATGGAGCTGGTAAACGACATCGTTGGAGGAGTGATTCCGCGCGAGTTTATCAAGCCCACTTTCGACGGGATCAAGGAGGCGTCCCAAAACGGAGTGACCGCCGGTTATCCAGTCATCGATTTCAAAGTTCACTTGATCGATGGTTCATTCCACGACGTCGATTCTTCGGAAATGGCGTTTAAAATGGCCGGCATCTTCGCCTTCAAGGAAGCGATGAGACTCGCCAGCCCGATTCTTCTTGAGCCGATCATGAAGGTCGACGTTGAGTGCCCGGAGCAATTCCAGGGTGACGTTGTCGGTGATTTAAACCGTCGCCGCGGTCAGATCCAAAACATGACCACGCGCAACGAACTTACCTCAATCCACTCTTTCGTTCCCCTCGAAACCATGTTCGGTTATGCAACAGACGTCCGTTCGTTGAGCAAGGGGCGCGCAACCTACACGATGGAACCCTCTCATTTTGAGCAGGTGCCTTCCAGCGTTCTCTCCAAAATCGTCGAAACCTCTCCTCAGACCTTCCGTGGAGGAAATAACTAAATTTTGCCTACAATGAGTAAACCACGCATACGCATTAAACTGAAAGGGTTCGACTATCGGATCGTTGACCAGTCCACTAGTGACATCGTCGACACAGCGAAGCGCTCCGGCGCTCGGGTTTCCGGCCCGATTCCCCTTCCCACGCGAATTGAAAAGTTCACCGTGAATCGTTCTCCTCACGTGGATAAAAAATCGATGGACCAATTCGAGTTAAGGTCTCATTCTCGTCTGCTTGATATCATCGAGCCGACTGCAAATACGGTGGATGATCTAAAAAAACTCAACCTTCCCGCTGGTGTGGAAATTACGATTAACGTCTAGTTTTCCACTTTTCGCACTTTCATTTCGTAAACAAAAAAACAGTCTAACCAACTACACTACTAACCACTAATGCAGGGCCCTCCCGGTTCAATGGAGGAATTTCCAACCCCCCTGCCTCTTGGATATGAGCTTTTTACTGATCGGAAAAAAGATCGGCATGACCCAGGTGTTTGATGAAAACAACCGCCTCCTGCCGGTGACTGTATTGGAAGCGGGTCCTTGCCCAGTGACTCAACTGAAGACCGTTGAAACGGATGGCTACGAAGCTGTTCAGATTGGCTATGGTCCTCAAAAGGAAAGCCGTCTTTCCCAGCCCGAGCTGGGGCACTTGAAGAAGGCTGGCGTGGATCCGGTTCGGATTCTGCAGGAGTTTCGCACCAACGGCGACGGAGAGTCTTACGACCTCGGACAAACCCTCACCGTCGAGAAGTTCGAAGCGGGTGAGAAGGTTGACGTCATCGGTGTTTCAAAGGGCCAGGGGTTTCAGGGTGTTGTCAAGCGCCACGGTTTCAGTGGCGGTCCTGCGAGTCACGGTTCGATGACTCACCGGCGTGGTGGTTCATACGGTTTTTGTCAGGATCCCGGTCACGTGATCAAGGGCAAGAAAATGCCGGGTCACATGGGCAGCCGTCGCCGGACGGTCCAAAATCTGCGTATCGTTAAAGTGGATACGGAGAAGAATCTGCTTTTGGTGAAGGGAAGCCTTCCGGGAGCCAACGGTAGTCTCGTTACCGTGCGCCCAGCCAAGAAGCGCAAGAAGGCTGCTGCCTGAGATTGATAGCTGAAGGAGTGCAACAATGGATTTGAAGTATTATTCTGCAGACGGATCCGGAGGCGAGGAACGTGCCTTCGATTCCTTTCCCACCTTTGAGGATGCGAAGGGGAGAATGGCTCTCCGTCAGGTAATTATCGCGACCCAAGCCAATCTTCGTCAGGGCAATGCGTCCACGAAGACACGGGGTGAGGTTGCCGGTTCCGGAAAGAAGATGTTCCGCCAGAAGGGCACAGGCATGGCTCGTCGGGGTCCCAAGCGCACACCACTCCTTCGTGGAGGAGGCGTAGCATTCGGCCCGAAGCCACGGGACTACTCGCAAAAAGTGAACCGGAAGGTGCGCAAGCTCGCTCTGGCACGTGCACTGTTTGAACAGGGTAAATCCGGTTCGGTTGCGGTTATCGAGAAATGGGAAGCTGCCGAGCCAAAGACCAAGGCGTTCAACGAGCTCGTCAGCAAGATCCAGCCGTCTCGCCGGATTCTTATTGTTGATGACGAAATCTCGGACAATGTCGCCCTTTCCGGTCGCAACATCGCCCGCGTTCATTTCGTCGAGTCCGCGACTCTGAGCGCTTTCGACGTTGTTCGTTTCGATATGGTGGTATTCAGCGAGAAGGCACTTCAGACCGTCCTCGCACGCGTGAACGGAGGTGAATCATGATTGAGCCAGCAAGAGTTTTGAAGGAAAGCCGCGTTACCGAGAAGGCGACCAACCTGACCGCAAACCTGAACCAATACACCTTCGAGGTGTTTAAGGATGCTACCCGGACGCAAGTGAAGCAGGCGGTGGAGCAGGTGTTTAAGGTGGATGTTGCCAAGGTGAACATCATGAACGTGAAGCCTCGGACGAAGCCAAACCGCATGCGCCGTAATCAGCCTGGCCACATTGCCGGATTGAAGAAGGCGGTTGTTACCCTGAAAGAGGGTAGCTCGATTGAAATGGTCTAAGGTCCAGACAACGGAGAACGAAAGATGCCAAACATTGAATTTAACCCAGTAACTCCCGGTCAGCGGCACTACGTCCGCAACCACCAGGAAGTTTCGAAGAAGCGTCCGGAGCGTCGTCTCACCAGCTCGCGCCACAACCCGAAGGGCCGCAACGCCTACGGTCGGATCACTTCCCGCCGTCGTGGAGGTGGACACAAGCGCCTGTACCGTGAGATCGATTTCAAGCGGAACAAGCTGGATATCCCGGCAACCGTCCGCGAGATCGAGTACGATCCAAACCGCTCCGCGTTCCTCGCTCTGCTCTTCTACGCCGATGGTGAAAAGCGCTACATCCTTGCGCCCAACCGCGTAAAGGTTGGGGACACGATTCTCGCTTCCATGAAGGCCGACGGTGAGTTCCACCCAGGGTTTTCCTATCCGCTCTCTGAAATTCCTCCAGCGACTCGCATTCACTGCGTGGAGATGGAGCCTGGTAAAGGGGCACAGATCGCTCGCGGTGCCGGAACCGGCGCGCAGTTGGTTTCGGTCGATGGAGACCGCGCTACGCTTAAAATGCCTAGCGGCGAAATCCGCCTCGTTCATTCCCGCTGCCGCGCGACCATTGGCCAAGTGGGCAACCTCGGGCATTCCAACCAGTCTCTCGGCAAGGCCGGAAGAAGCCGTTGGAAGGGACGTCGTCCCCGCGTTCGTGGTGTTGCGATGAACCCTGTCGATCACCCAATGGGTGGTGGGGAAGGCCGCACCTCCGGTGGTGGTCATCCGGTTTCACCATGGGGACAGCTCTCCAAGGGATATCCGACCCGTCGCAAGTCCAAGCCTTCCAACTCTATGATCCTCGTCCGGAGAAACGGACGTAAGATGAAACGCTAACCCGCTATTTACTGAAAAACTACCATGGCCCGTTCCATCAAAAAAGGATTCTTCGTGGATCCCAGCCTTGCCAAGAAAGTTGAGGAAGCGCAGCGCGCGAGCTCCCGCAAGCCGATTCAAACTTGGTCCCGCCGTTCCACTATTACGCCGGACTTCGTTGGCCTGAACCTCAATGTCCACAACGGCCGTTCCTTCGTTCCTGTCTACGTGACCGAAAACATGGTGGGGCACAAGCTCGGTGAGTTTGCGCTCACTCGTGCCTTCAAGTCTCACAACCCTCACACCCAACGGTAAATTTCTCTTTGATGTCCTTTCGTTCCTACAGGCTAGCCTTGCTGTTGCTCCCTCTTCTTGGAGTAGTCCTCTCGGCAGCACCTTCCCGTCCCGGTTTTGTGGATTCCCTCGAGCCGTCGAATGAGGCGGAGGTTGTGCGGGTGGTCGTGGGTAGTGAAGCCGATCTGGTTGTCCTTTCCGCAGGATGGCTGGAAGGGTTTCGGAACGGGATGGCCTGCGTCGTGATCGACGGGCAACAACGCACCGGTGAGATCTTGCTCGTGGACGTGCGTCTGAATCACGCCGTTGGGCTGATTCTCAATCGACCCGAGGACGCCGGAATCGAACCCGGCAACTCTGTCATCGTCAAAACTTTCACTTTTTCCAGCTAGAGCCATGCAAATACAAGCTTACACCAAATACGCGAGAATGTCCTCGAAGAAGGTCCGCGATGTCGCCCGCGAGATCCAGGGCCGCAACGCTGCTGAGGCACTTGACCTCCTTCGGTTTATTCCCCGTAAGTCAGCCCGCCTTCTCCGCAAGACGCTTCAATCAGCGATCGCGAATGCAGAGAACAACAACAATCTGGTAGCTGACAACCTCATCGTGGAGCGCGCGCTCATCGAAGAAGGTCCTGCTCTCAAGCGTTTCCGCCCGGCCTCCCGCGGTTCGGCTCACCCCTACAGCAAGAAAACCTGCCACATCAAGATCGTCCTGAACGACGAGGCGTAACTCACTTTTATTCATCATGGGTCAAAAAGTAAATCCAATCGGTTTCCGTCTTTCGGTCCGCCGCAACTGGCGTGCTCGCTGGTATGCGCGCAAGAACGACTTCGCTCCTCAACTCAAAGAGGACATCGCGATCCGTTCCTTTCTCGACAAGCGGTTGCGGGCGGCCTCCGTCCCCCACGTTTTCATCGAGCGTGCCTCCAACCGCATCCGCGTCACGATCCACACCGCTCGTCCGGGTATGGTGATCGGTCGACGCGGCCAGGATCTCGAACGGATGAAGGCAGACCTGAACAAGAAGGTCGGCAAGGAAGTCCTTCTCGAGGTTCAGGAAATCAAAAAGCCTGACCTCGTGGCTGGTTTGGTAGCGGAAAATGTGGCTTTGCAGCTCGAACGACGGATTTCCTTCCGCCGTGCGATGAAGCGTGCGGTTCAAACGACCATGGCTATGGGTGCTGAAGGGATCCGCATCCAGGTGAGCGGTCGCTTGGGTGGTGCTGACATTGCCCGGACCGAGCAGCAGCGTTCCGGCCGCGTGCCACTTCACACCCTGCGTGAGAACATCGACTATGGTTTTGCAGAAGCGCAGACCGTTTACGGAAAAATCGGAATCAAGTGCTGGCTCTGCCTGAAGCCGGAAGACGTGCAATTTTAACTGATTAGGGAGACGACGAACAATGCCTCTGCTACCATCGAGAACTAAATACCGGAAGGTCCACAAAGGACGCGTCCGGGGGAAAGCCAAGGGGGGAGATTACCTCGCGTTTGGCGATTTCGGAATTCAAACTCTAGACCGGGGACGGATGACTGCGCGTCAGATTGAAGCGGCGCGTGTCGCGATTAACCGTCACCTGAAGAGAAAAGGGAAGGTCTGGATTCGTGTATTTCCTCATCGTCCTGTGACCAAGAAGCCCGCGGAAACCCGCATGGGTAAAGGAAAGGGTGGCGTAGAATACTGGGCAGCTGTGATTAAGCCCGGCACGATCCTTTTCGAAGTGTCTGGCTGCAGCGTAACTGCTGCACGCGAGGCCTTCCGCAAGGCAGACGGTAAGCTGCCGTTCCGCTGTCGTTTTGTGAGCCGCGAAGTGCTCGATTGATCGGAAAGAGGGTTAAATCATGAAGAGCAAAGAAGCTAGAGAACTTTCCGTCGTGGAAATCGAAAAGAAGATCCGCGATGCGAGAACAGAGTTGGTCACCCTCCGTTTGCGGAAGCAGACAGGGCAGGTGGAAAAGCCACACCTACTGCGTGAGATTCGCCGTGACCTCGCCCGTTTCCAAACGATTTTGAAGGAAAAGAAGACTGCGGAAGCCGCTACGGCTTCCTGATAAAAGGAAGAATTAACTATGAGTGAGCGTAACAGCCGCAAGGATTTGATTGGTGTCGTCAGCTCCCGTTCCGGAGAGAAGACGATCAAGGTCACGTATTTTTATAAGATCCCGCATCCTTTGTATAAGAAGGAGATTAAGCGGAAGACCGTGCTTCATGTGCACGACGAAAAGAACGAGTGCAAAGTTGGTGACAAGGTTGAGGTCATGGAGACCCGTCCTCTGAGCAAGCTGAAGCGCTGGCGCGTCGTTCGTGTGGTGGAAGCTGCACCCACGTTGTAAATCAGGATTGGATAAACCGAGGATCGACCAATGATTCAGATGCAAACCCGAGTAGATGTAGCGGACAACAGTGGCGCAAAGGTTGCCCAGATGATCCGGCGCATCGGTCAAAGTAAGAAAACGGCTTCGGTCGGAGATGTCATTGTCTGCAACGTCAAGGAAAGTGCGACGGATGCGACGGTAAAGAAGGGCGAAGTGGTTCAGGCGGTCGTCGTTCGCACAAAAGCACCGATTCGGCGCGCCGACGGCAGCTACCTTCGTTTCGATGGGAACGCCGTAGTCATCATCAACAAGGATGGTAACCCCCGTGGCACTCGCATCTTCGGACCGGTCGCGCGTGAATTACGCGGTAAATTTATGAAAATCATCTCCCTAGCACCGGAGGTACTGTAAGATGGCTACAAAAATTAGAAAAGGCAGTGACGTCGTCGTGATCGCGGGCGAACACAAAGGCGCTACCGGAAAAATCCTACAGATGATTCCAGCGAAGGAGCGGGTCCTCGTTGAGGGTGTGAACATGCGGAAGCGTCACGAGCGTCGCACACAGGACTCCGAGGGGGGTATCGTTGAACGTGAGTCTTCGATCCATATCTCGAATGTGATGCTTCAGTCAAAGAAGGAGGCACGCGCCAAGAGCTAACCTGTGAAATTTTCTTGCTTTGAAAAAGGGTGGGTTCATTCTCCTCCGCTTTTCTCGGCAAGCTTAACCCCCGGGTCGGAAATCCGGAATAACAATGAGCAAACCAAAATTACAATCAGTCTATCAAGAGTCCATTCTCCCTGAATTGATGAAGGAGAAGGGCTATAAGAACGCACTCGAAGTGCCTCGCCTGACCAAGGTGGTGATCAACACTGGCGTTAGTGCTAGTCTCGACAAGTCAGCGGTTGAAGAAGCAGCCAAGGACCTTGGCTCGATCGCGGGGCAGAAGGCGGTGATCACTCGCGCGAAGAAGAGTATCTCAAACTTCAAGTTGAGAGAAGGCATGCCAATTGGAGCAAAGGTGACTTTGCGTGGTGCCCGCATGTGGGACTTCGTTTACCGTTGCCTCAACATCGCGCTGCCGAACATTCGCGACTTCCGTGGGGTCCCCAACAAACTCGACGGCGGAGGAAACTTCACCCTCGGAATTTCCGACCACACGATCTTTCCTGAAATCTCTACTGACGGCAGCAAGCGCACCGTTGGGATGGACATCACTTTTGTTACCTCGGCAACCACCGACGATGACGGCCACGACCTTCTGGCCCGTCTGGGTATGCCTTTCCGCAAGAGCTCGTCCTCGGAGGCCGAAGCAGCTGCAGCTTAACTTTTATTGAATTCACTACCATGGCCAAAAAGTCAGCAATCCAACGTAATTTGAAGCGGGTCCGTCTCGAAGAGAAGTATCGGGCGAAGCGCAAGGATTTGAAGAAAAAGCTCCTCGATCCGGATCTCTCTGACGAGGAATTCTTTAAGGCGCAAAAGCAGCTTTCCAAGCTCCCCCGGAATTCGTCTCCGGTGCGGTTGCGTAACCGCTGTGCGGTAACCGGCCGCCCACGCGCTTACATCCGCAAGTTCGGACTTTCCCGTATCACATTTCGTGAGATGGCCAGCGAAGGGAAGATTCCCGGAGTGACCAAATCATCCTGGTAATCAGAAGGAGCGAAAGAAAATGGCTATTCACGATACTATCGGAGACTTTCTCACCGCGATCCGCAACGGAAGCCGCGCGGGTAGGGAAACGATCGAAACTCCCTTTTCCAAGATGCGCCTCGCGATTGGAGAGATCCTCGTCAAGGAGGGCTATCTGAACAAGTGTGAGAAGATCGAAGTCCGGACCAACGTTCCGGCGATTCGCATTGACCTGAAATACGTGAGGAACGTTCCAGCAATTACCGACGTGCAGCGTGCCAGCCGTCCTGGCTGCCGCCGATACACGTCTTCCGACGAGATGCCCAAGGTTCTCGGAGGTCTTGGCTTTTCGATTATTTCGACGCCGAAGGGTGTGCTAAAGGATTCGGAAGCCCGCCGCCAAAAAGTGGGGGGCGAGGTTGTTTGTGAAGTCTGGTGATCGCAGAAAAGAGGAAAAATCATGAGCAGAATTGGAAAACTTCCGGTGGCGATTCCGGACAAGGTGAAAGCCGAGATTACAGACAACACGGTCAAGATTGATGGTCCGAAAGGATCTCTCTCCCAAACGTTTGACACTTCGGTGAAGATTGAGTTTGCCGATGGCGAGATTCGGGTCTCCCCGAACGACTCCAGCCGCCGTGCGAAGGCCATGTATGGCACTGCCCGGTCGATCATCGCAAATATGGTTGCCGGGGTTGTCGATGGCTTCAGTAAAAAGCTTTTCATCGAAGGTGTTGGATTCCGGGCTTCGGTAAGCGGGAAAGTGCTGAACCTTGCCCTCGGTTACTCACACCCGATCAACTTCGCGATCCCTGAGGGAATCACGATCACGGTTGCGGATAACACGAAAGTGACTGTCGAAGGTGCCGACAAACAGGTTGTTGGTGCTTGCGCGGCAAGTATCAAGAACTACTACCCGGCCGAACCTTACAAAGGTAAGGGCGTTCGGATCGAAGGTGAGTTTGTACGTCGTAAGGAAGGAAAGAAGACCGCGTAAACTGACGGAGGATTATTATGAAACTTGCGAAAAAGAAGAAGCTGGCGCAAAACCGCCGGTGGCGAATTCGAAAGAAGATCAGCGGAACGGCCGAGCGTCCCCGTTTGACGGTTTGTTTTTCCAACAAGCACATCTATGCCCAGTGCATTGATGATGTGGAAGGAAAGACTTTGGTTTACGTTTCCTCGCTCACCAAGGATGGCGAAGGTTCCAAGCCAAACATTGAGGGTGCTCGCGCTCTGGGTGAAAAAGTTGCCTCATTGGCCAGTGAGAAGGGGATTGAGTCCGTGGTCTTTGACCGGGCTGGCCGCCTCTATCATGGATGTGTAAAAGCCTTCGCCGAAAGTGCGCGGGAGAACGGATTAAAGTTTTAAAGAATGAGAAATTCAAACACCAGTCGCTCTCCGGCTCCGGAACCGGAAGAATCGGAATTCGTTGAGAAAGTCGTCCACATCAACCGTTGCGCGAAGGTCGTAAAGGGCGGACGTCGTTTTAGTTTTGCTGCACTCGTTGTCGTCGGTGACCGCAAGGGCAAAGTCGGTTTCGGTTACGGCAAGGCTAAGGAAGTCCCAGAAGCGATCCGCAAGGGAACGGAGCAGGCGCACAAGCACATGGTTCCGATCGACTTTAGCGGTGACACGATTCCACATCCTGTTGTGGGTGAAGCAGACGGAGGTAAGGTCCTTCTTCGCCCTGCCAGTGAGGGAACGGGAATTATTGCTGGCGGTGGAGTGCGTGCTGTGCTCGAGGCCGCTGGAATCAAGAATGTCCTTTCGAAGTCACTCGGTTCCAACAACCAACTGGCGATGGTAAACGCGACAATGGCTGGCTTGCTCACCCTTCGCACGGCGAAGACGCGTGAGGAACTGCATGCTGAGGCCACCGTCGCGGTGTAACCTACAGAATGAAATACGATGAAACTGCACGAAGTAATTGATAGTAACGGGTCGAACCGCCAGAAGCGCCGCCTTGGTAAGGGCGAAGGCAACGGTCATGGCAAGACCTGTGGGCGCGGCCACAAGGGAAGCAAGTCGCGGTCAGGCTACAGCATTCAGCCGGGTTTTGAAGGCGGTCAGATGCCCTTGTTCCGCAAGCTACCTCGCCGCGGATTCAGCAACTTCAAGTTCCACAAGGGATACGCGATCGTCAATCTGGGCGACTTGGGGCGTCTCGAAGACGGGGTAACCGAGGTGGACCGTGAGGTGCTTGTAAAAGCGGGCCTGGTTCGGGACAATTCGATGCCTCTCAAGGTGTTGGGCAATGGCGAGATTGCTGCAGCCTTGACCGTCAAAGCAGCAAAATTCTCTGCTTCCGCGAAAGAGAAGATCGAAGCTGCTGGTGGAAAGGCAGTCGAAGGTTGATTCAACCATCGGTCACTGAGCGAGTGGCTCTTTAGAACGGAATATGCTTTCTGCTTTTACCAATTGCCTGAAGATTCCTGAGCTTCGTCAGCGGATCTTCTTTACACTTGCGTTGCTGTTTATCGCCCGGGTCGGGGCGAATATCCCAATGCCCGGAATCGATCCGGCACCGATCAAGGCGTTCTTTGCGGATCAGGCATCCGCTGGTGGTGGGCTAATTGGTTTTTACAACATGTTCACCGGGGGTGCGCTTCTGAACGGGGCGATCTTCGCGCTTGGGGTGATGCCTTACATCAGCGCGTCGATTATCATGCAGTTGATGGGCGCGGTTTTCCCGGCACTGGCTCGATTGCAGCAGGAAGGTGATGTTGGGCGGCAAAAGATTAGCCAGTATACCCGCTACCTGACGATCGTGATCTGTATCGTTCAGGCGATCCTCTTGATCACGGCGCTGGAGAAGAATCCGGGAACATTGATTGGGGGCGATTTCAATCCTGCGGTTTATGGCAGTATAGTTGTGTCCGGACATCTCTGGTTTCTGGTCTTCGGGACAGTGATACTGACCTGCGGAACCGTGATCCTCATGTGGTTGGGAGAGCAAATCACCCAAAGAGGAATTGGAAACGGAATCTCTTTGCTCATTACCGTTGGAATTCTCGCAGATCTCCCGAACGCTATCGTAACGGCCTACCGCATGTTCAATGCACCTCCCGGTAGTGAGGCTGCGGATCTGGGATTGCCGCACGCGATTCTGATGATTGTTCTTCTGCTCGTGGTGACTGCTGGAATTGTTGCGGTCACTCAGGCGCAGCGGAAAATCCCGGTCCAGTATGCAAAGCGGGTTGTGGGTCGTAAGGTTTACGGAGGTCAGAATTCCTTCCTCCCGCTCAAGGTGAATTACTCCGGAGTGATGCCGGTGATTTTTGCGAGCGCGATCCTCCTTTTTCCTGCCCAGATCCTACAGACTCTCGAAGGTGCGACTGGAATGACCTTCTTCGGTGACTTCGCCAGTTTCATGGCGCGGGGAACCTGGTTCTATTATCTGACCTATGGTCTGCTGATTTTGGTCTTCAGCTATTTCTGGGTGTCGCTGATGTTCAAGCCGATCCAAATTGCGGACGATTTGAAGAAGAACGGTGGGTTTGTCCCGGGGGTTCGTCCCGGTGAGCCGACGGCCCGGTTCCTTGACTTCGTCATGACTCGGTTGACTTTGGCGGGAGCGATGTTCCTCACCATCATCGCAGTCTTCCCAGACTTGTTGCTCTTCGTTTACAACGTGCCGTTTCAAGTCGCTATCTTTTTCGGAGGTACTGGAATGCTCATCACCGTCGGGGTTGTTCTCGACACCATGCGGCAGGTAGAAACCTTTCTCCTTCAGCGTCACTACGACGGATTCCTGAAGAAGGGACGGATTCGTGGTAAGAGCCAGCAGGCGCGAAACCGCCAGATGATGGAGTCAATGGAGATTTCGGATTTCTGGAAAGTGTGGCGACCGCTTCTGATTCTCTCGGCAATTCTCTTTATTCTCGGTTTGGTCGCTTCGTTCGTTCGGTAGGGTGAGCGGAGAATCCTCGGATCGAGATGGCGAACGTCCAACATCGAACGTCCAACACTGAGCATTTAACTGGATTCTTTCGAAGTTGGACGTTCAGAGTTCAAAGTTCTCTATCTACTTCGAAAGATTGGAAACTGTAAGCTGGGAACTGGATAACCTCTAAAGGATGCTAACCGAAAGCCAGATTCCCGTTCTTCGCGAGGCGTGCCAGATTGCTGCTCGGGTGTTGGCTGATCTCTGTGATCAGGTTGAGGTGGGAATGAATACCTACGATCTGGACCAGTTGGGAAAGAAGCGCATTGCTGAAATGGGTGCTGAAAGTGCCTGCTATCAATATCGCGTGCGTGAACTCTTTTTCCCATCTCACACCTGCCTTTCGCTCAATAGTGAGGTGGTTCACGGAATCGGCCGCTTGGATCGAGAGATCAAGGAAGGAGACTTACTGTCGGTCGACGTTTGTGTGCGGTTCCAGGGGATGATTGGAGACAACGCCCGCACTGTCTTGATAGGGAAAGGTAGTGCAAAAGATGAGAAATTACTCGCCGTAACGAAAGCGGCGTTAGAAGAAGGCATCTCAAAAGCTCATGCGGGTAATCGAGTCGGTGAAATTTCCCACGCGGTGCAGTCCTACGTTGAGCGAAACGGATTCAGTGTGGTTAGGGATTTTGTCGGGCATGGAGTAGGCGAGACCATGCATGAGGATCCTCAGATTCCTAATTTTGGAAAGCGGCGCTCAGGTCAGAGGCTGAGGCCGGGTATGGCGCTTGCGATCGAACCCATGGTAAACGCTGGTAGCTACCGCATCGAAATGCTCGATGACGGTTGGACGGCCGTGACGAAAGACGGAAAGAACTCAGCCCACTTTGAGCATACGGTATTGGTGACTGAGGAAGGTCCTGAGATTTTGACAGTCGCTAAATAGTAAATCCAGCAGAGGTGTCGTCCGCTAACTGAATAGTGACTGCACCTTAAAACAATGCGATATATTCCGCGACTACTGCATCCTTAATCGCCTGGACCTGATTCTTCTTAAAATACTCGCCGGCGACCCGCACCCTAGGAGAGTCATCCATGCCGATAGGCATCGTGTAGTATCCTCGTTCATCTGGCTCGATTGCTAATGAATTGGTTTGAAGCCCAAAGGACTCTACAAACTCGAGGGCCTCTTCGTTGTCTCTCCGGGTAAGCGCACATCCGCGGGCGGAAAAGTGGACGAAATCGGCTTTCACATGGTCGCAAGCTTTGACGAAGAGTTCGTCGCGCATGTTGTCTTCATTAAAGTCGTTCCAACTGGCTAGTCGGTTCCTGCTTTTTTCCGAAAGGCGATTCAATGGAAGTAGAAAAACCTCACCGTCTGCCTGACGTTCAAGCTGTATAAAGGGGCCTTGCTTGCCTGTAACCTTCGCCACCAGCTCTCGGTTGTCACTACTCGTCAGAGTGATTGGACCACGGTTTTCAGGTGTTCCAAGGTCGAAGTTCGAAACCCTATCCACTGCGTCTTCGAGACTCAAAGGAAGGCGATCAAAAAGGTCGAAACGAAGTGCCGCCAAGATTGCCGCAGCTACGAGAAGAATGATGACCAGAGAACTCTTCATGACTACGAGTTATACTTTCCTAAGTTCGGTATTAATTGGTGTTTCTTATCGTTTTGCTAAGAATGCTCAGAAAGGTTGTTTGAAAGCATGAGGTTGCTCACCAAAAACCCGTGTAACTTAAGTCCTCCTCAAACATCGGCCCGACCTTGAAAAATTTCTGTTTCAGAGTCGAACCAATTTTGCGGCGATTCCTATGACTCTCACAGAAATTAAAATTCGAACGGACAAACTTTAGGTGGGCTAATCCTAAAGGCTTTCAGGAGACTGCGTTTGCGAAACTTTGTCGCGAAACCGGTATCTGCGATTCAGAAGGTTTCTGAAGAGAGAAACTGGTTGACGAAACTATTCTCTAGGGAAGCTGGATGGGGACTTCTGCGAGGACACGCGTCTGCATTCAAAATGCATCTATCGGGTCTTTTGTGATGCCTTCAGTTGATCGAGAATTTCTTCGATCTTGAGGACAATGGCAGCGAGTTTGTCTTTGTCTAAAGCATCCGGATGAGGATCGGAAAAAACTCCGAGGTCATTGTCGAAATATTTTCCAGAGGAATCTGCAAACTCGTCAGCCAGTGCGGCTCGGACCAATACCTCGGCCCCGATGTTTAGATCTTTTCCACTCATGCCAAAACCTTCTTTGACCATCTTAGTGGCTAGCAGGGATCCAGGATTTACGGCAACGATGACTGGCGCGCCGGGAGTGGCAGAAGCCATTTGGCGGGACCACATCGTGATGGCTAATTTGCTTTGCGCGTAGGCAGTCATGTTGTCGAGGCTGGTCTTTCCCATCAAAGCGGACAAGTCCACAGGAGCTTGCGCGGCGGAGGACAGGTTAATGATTCGGCCGGATTCATCAAAGAGGGACCAGAGCCGTTTTGTAAGAAGGTAGGGTGCGATGGTGTTTACAGCGAATCTCAGGTCCAGGCCGTCTTTTGTGAGTCTTTCGGGGCTTTTTAAGACGCCTGCGTTGTTGATCAGCACATCCAGTTTCTTGTGCTTATCCAAAACGGCGTTCGCAAGTGCTTCTACTTCCGCCATGTCCGTTAGATCGGCAACGTAGCTCTCTATCTCCTTACTCGTCGAGAGATCTCGAGCAATTCGAGTTAGCTTGGAAGGATTGCGGCCGTGGAGCAGGACATTGTGGCCAAGTGCAAGAAGGCGTCTTGACGTTTCGAGACCGATGCCATCTGTGGCACCGGTTATTAGGATTGTCTTTTGCATAGAGTGTCTCTGGGAGGTTAATCGAAGTGCCCGCTAAGGGGCAGAAAAGTGTGGAAGGACGGTATCGGCCAATCGTTCCAGAGTCGTTTCGATTCTTGCTCGATTGAAACGGAGATTCAGGGCGACGTGATTGATGCCTGCGTCTTCGAGGGCAGTGAGGTGTTTTAGAAGGTAGGCTGTTCCAGAGCGAAAGCCGAGATGTATTCCCTTCGGGTCAGTATTTGGATCTTCATCAAGATCAAGGTACAGTGATTGCATGATCGGCAGGGAGCGGGTTCCTGTGCTTTGGACAAGCTCTTTCGAATCACTCACGATAGCCTTCTGCATCGACGGGTTCCTTGGATAAAGTATCCATCCATCGCTGTTTTTTGCTATCCATTCAGGCGTCTGTCTACTGTGCCCAGTCACTAGCAAGGGGATTCTTCCGGAAGTCGGTTTAGGCAACATATCGATGTCGGACTTCAGATGTCCGTAGGAGTTTTCGAAGTCAGGATTTGTTTCCGCCATATGACGAATGTAGGCAAAACTATCACGGAAATTTTCTCCCCTTGTTTCAAATGGAAGATCAAGTGCAGGGTACTCATCAGGACGGTCTCCGGAGGCAACTCCGAGTAGGAATCGGCCGTTAGAGAGTGCATCTGCACTGGCTGCTGCTTTAGCCACATGTGCTGGGTGACGAAGTGGCAGGATGATGCTTGCCACACCGATGCCTATTGACTCGGTAAGACCTGCAATAAATCCGAGATAGACAAACGGATCGTAGATCTGACCAGCGTCTCCGAATGAGGGAACGTTAAAAGGTACATCCCGTAACCAGACTGCTGCAAAACCAAGCCTTTCTGCCTGTTGGATCCTTTCAACGTGATCCGCCATCGAAGGGATGGGGGAGTGAGGGTATGATTCGACTGGGACGGTCAAACCAATGCTCAATTTTCCGCTCTGAAACACCTGGTTGTACCCGCGGTTTATCGTTTCAAATCCTGTAGAGCATTGTTGTTGAATCATAACACTTGGACTATGGGTTGTCCGGCAAGGGATTCCGTAAAAAGGGTGAAATTAGATTCACAAGGTAAGCTCAGAGACTCTCCGGGAGGGACCACCTCCGTGTGGTCCGGGCGCCGGAGTGGTTGTTCGGCCAAAACGAAGCGGACGGGACGGAGCCCGTCCCTCCCCCAACACAGCACTTTCAATTGCACTCCCACAGACCGCCTTCTAATTCTAATCCTCAACGACCACTTTGCCCATGCCCTTTCCACTTTGAAGGCGAGCATAGGCATCGGATACTTGGTCGAGTGAAAAGCTGTTGTCATCCAGAACGGGTTTTAAGTCACCTTTTTCTGCGATCTCCTTAAGATCCTTCAGGATCGATGCATGCTCGTCGCGTTTATAATTGTGGAGCATCGGAATCAGCATGAAGACGACGTGGAGCGACAAGCCTTTGAAGTGAGCAACAGTCAGGTCCAATTCGCAAATCGACACGGTTGAGGCAATCTGACCATTAAGCGCAGCCGCGTTGAACGAATTCAGCATATTGGTGCCACCGACAGAATCGAAGATGACGTCGAATCCAGCACCACCGGTGTGTTTGCTGACATAATCTCCTACTGATTCGCTTTTGTAGTTAATGCCGGTTGCACCGAGCTTATCAATTAGAGCCAATTGTTTCTCTCCACCTCCTGTCGCAAACACGTGAGCTCCCCAATGGTTTGCCAGTTGGACCGCGATGTGGCCTACACCACCAGATCCACCATGAACAAGGACTCTCTGGCCGGCTTGGATGCCAGCGCGTTTCAGACCTTCGTAAGCTGTGATTGCCACTAAAGGTAGTGCTGCTGCCTCCCGCATGGAAAGATTCTTAGCCTTGTGGGCAACTAACTTACTGTCGGCCACAATGTATTCGGCCAAGGTGCCGGGAAGATCTGCAAGACCTCCTGCGCATCCGTAGACTTCATCTCCTACATTGTAGCCCTCGACGTCTTCTCCCACTTCTTCAATTGTTCCCGCAAAGTCCATTCCCAGGAGGGCGGGATTGTCTGGGGACAAAGGCAGTTCTTTCCCCATGTCGCGGATCATCGTGTCCACAGTGTTTACGCTCGACGCTGCGATCTTGACCAGAACATGGCCGGCCTTGATGTCCGGCTTCGCGATATCCGTCGCTTCAAAAGGAGTGCTTGGGCCGTACGAGTTTAGGAGCATTGCTTTCATGAGTGGTTTCTTAACTGGGTTCTAGATTTGTTTTGAGTTTATACAGTCTGTGGTGGGTCAGGAATGGCCCTTATTTCAGTGCATGTGAAGTCCTGATTTCAAGTTGTCGTTTGATCGTTGGTTGTTGGTTGTGTGTTGTTAGTTGAGTGAGTGTTTCGCCCCCATGGGGGCGGCGGGATTTTCGCAGTGGACCTGAGCTGGATATCGCATCTGAAGAGAGCGGT
>JBCDMB010000042.1 GCA_038744685.1 Verrucomicrobiota bacterium | reverse complement strand
GCCGCCGGCCCCCTGGCTGCCCCGAACTCTTTCAGTCCGAAGCGACTTTTTCCAGTCCTTCCTCCGACGAATGAAAGATATCCATTCTCGGAAGAACTGTAAAAACTGACTCATGAGGTTTATCCTACAAGTCCGCGGTCCATAGTAGTGGTCTTGAGGAGCGCGGACTTTAGTCCGCCCCATTGGAGTGGTGTGGTTTCCGTATTACCCCGTGGATCCAATTGCCCCCCCTCCAAATGGCCTCTCAAGGGTGACAGCCTCGAAGCTGACAAAGCCCCCTGCTTACCCCTTGTCCGATCATCCAAATCCAGCGGACGAGATCGTCCGCCAAAGGCAGTATCCACCGAATTTGACCGCGAGGAAAAAGGACGTTTTCTCTCCTCATGATCCGCAGCGAAAACCCTATCCTCTCCAAACTCTTCCTGTTTTCTAGTATTTTCATAGGGTGCACCCTTGCCCATGCTTCCGAGGAGAAAATGATCACGCTCTTCTCCTTTACTCCCGAAACTGACGACGCCGTTTGGACGTCGAACAACGACGGAGTGATGGGAGGAATCTCAACCGGTTCCGCGCGCATGGTTGCTGACGGTATGGAATTTTCTGGGGAGCTTTCGCTGGAAAACAGCGGCGGGTTCGCTTCGGTATACCAGCCAGTCTCTCTTGATCTTTCCGATTTTGAAGGCATCCGCATTCGCGTCCTCGGGGACGGGCGAACTTATCAACTTCGTTTGGAAAGCGACGCTCTTTATCGCGACCGATGGCCAGTCACCTTCGGTGCTGAATTTCCAACCACCGCAGGAGAGTGGACAGAAGCCTTCATCCCCTTTGCTGAACTACGGCAAAGCTGGCGTGGGCGCTCGTTGGAGGGCTACACCTTCAATCCAGCCGACCTTCGCCGCATGGCCATCATGCTTGCCGACAAGAAACCAGGTCCTTTCTCATTGAAAGTAGACAGGATCGAAGCCAACTAGTCTTCGCGCGCTGGTCCAACGCTGGAATCCTTCTTCGGCACGATCGAGCTATACTCATTTGCAGAAACATCTTTTCTCAGCTGCTCGGAGTCCCACCCGTGGTCCTCAGTCGGAAGCCCAGTCTTATCCGCCTCAAACTCTACTTCGAGTTCCTCCATCCGACTCCTCATCCGACGAACCAATTGACTTTCCTCGCCTGATAATTCTGCCACCTCAAAAACCGCATCTTCGTCATGCTTCATAAACCGTTTGATGATCCTAGAAGCCGCATGGGCCCGATATCCGAGCTTGTGGAGTGCACGTTCGGTGAGAGTGAGTGCACTCCCTACGTGTTGGTGAATGGTAGATACTCCCGCATTGACCATCTCAAACTGATGCTGCCGGGATAGAGAGCGAACCATCACTTCGAGCCGAGGGAAGTGCTTCTTGACGGTTTCCAGCAACTTCTCAATCTGCCTTTCATCGTCGATCGCGATGATCAGGAGCTTTGCCTTACCCGCTCCTGCAACGTGGAGGAGATCATGTCGCGAGACATCTCCATAGAACGTTTTCATCCCAAACTTCCGTAAGAACTCGACGTGATCCGCGTCCGAGTCGATCACAGTGACCGGGATTTTTTGGGCCATGAGTGCGCGGGCGACAAAGTTCCCAAATCGACCCACGCCTGCGAGGATCACCGGTGCGTCTTCTTCCATCGGATCGGGATCCTTTCCGTCGGTCACTCGTGTCCCAATGCGTTCTCGAAGGAATTTCTCCTCGAAAATCATAATCAAAGGAGTCAACGCCATAGACAGGGCGACTGAAGCCACTAGAAGCTGGACCGTCTCCTGCTCCAGGACACCTGCGGTCAACGCGAACCCGAGAAGGACAAAAGCAAACTCGCTTCCCTGAGCGAGCGAAAGTGAGAAGATCATTCGCTGATCGAGAACCAATCGAGCGACGCTCCCCAAACCAAAGACCACCGCTGCCTTAACGACCACGATTCCGATGACCACGCCAGCGACCATTATCGGCCTTTCCGCAATCAACGAAAAGTCAATCGATGCACCCACCGCAATAAAGAAGACACCCAGAAGAAGGCCCTTGAACGGTTCGATATCAGCCTCCAGCTCATGCCGGTATTCGCTTTCCGCGAGAACCACACCAGCCAAGAAAGTCCCCAACGCTGCCGAAACACCGACGCTCGTCATCAGCATGGCGATTCCGATCACCAATACCAGCGCAAGAGCAACGAAAGCCTCTCTCACACCCGTTTTCGCTACCGACCGCAAGATGGGCCTCATCAGGTAACGCCCTGCGAGGATGATGATGGCAATCGCCCCAAGAACGAAAAGGGTATTCACCCAACCGGGCTGTTGAGTCAGCCATGCATGGATCGCACTGGGGTCATCGTGCTCTGCTCCGTGCCCATTGCTTCCCCCGCCGGTCACGACTTCCAGCGTCGCTAACATGGGAAGAATCGCCAGCATCGGAATCACCGCGATATCCTGCGAAAGCAGAACGGCAAAAGCGCTCCGGCCCGCTGAACTATCCTGAAGATTTTTCTCCTCAAGATATTGGAGAACAATCGCTGTTGACGAGAGTGCCAGCGCCATTCCAACCGCAAGTGCCATTTGCCAATCGAGGCCGAGAACCATCGCGATCCCCATTATCACCATCGAGGTACAAACCACCTGCCCACCGCCCAAGCCAACGATCGGCCCTTTGAGTTTCCAGAGGAGTGAAGGTTGTAACTCCAGGCCTACTAGAAAGAGCATCATGACGACTCCGAATTCTGCAAAGTGCATCACTTTCTGACCCTCAGCGCCGACAAAACCCAAACAAAAGGGACCGATGACCACTCCCGCAATCAAGTAGCCAAGGACAGAGCTCAGCCCGAGTGCCCGAAAGAGCCAAACACTCACAACCGCCGCCAGAAGGTAGACGAAAATGCTAACGATCAATTGTCCTTCGTCCATTGGTTACTCCTTCAAAAGCCAGTCTTCGAAATCGGCAGCGACAGTTTTCATCTCGTCTTCCGTCATCTGGAGGGCGCCGTGGACAAAAAATGAGTCCCCTACCTCCATCCCGCACAGTCCCAGCGTGGAGAAGATCGGACAGAGAAACTCTTGCATCGTAAATCCATTGTGACCCTCTTTTGAGTAGGAGTCGGCAGAACCTCCGGTCGTCACCGCCAATCGCCCCTTTTTCCCAACAAGCGCATTGGCACCTTTCCCATAGGCCCAACCATATTGTAGGACCAGATCGAACCACTCTTTGAGCAACGAAGGACTGGAATACCAGAAAAAAGGAAACTGAAAGACGATCGAAGAGTGCTTAGTCATAAGAGCCTGCTCTCGCTCCACATCAATCATATGGTCCGGGTAGAGTTCATAAAGGTCATTCACCTCGACATCCCCCAAACCCTGAGCCCGTTCAAGAAGCACACGGTTCACCCTCGATTTCTCCAGCATCGGATGAATCAAATGAAGTAAAACTTCTGCCATTTCCCTGAAGGCTGAAGCCTAACGGGTAAAACGCGAGACATTGAAGATAGAAAATAAAGCACCAGCCGTTCGGGAGGGACGAGTTCTGTCTCGTACGTTAGCAACTAAAAGATCCTCCTACGATTTCGAAAGCGATAGCGATTTGGATTTCGATTTTCGGTCCTCCGCTTTCGTATCGCCGAGTGCCGAATACCAAATGCGTTTTTTAGACCACTAACCCCGGTTCAAAAAACCGAGGCCACATAACCTCGATGCTGTGCTTCGGAGGAGGGGTTCTGAATCACCATAGGTCATGAACAAAGAAGCTCCCCTCATCAAGTATGAGGAGGGGTGGCGCCCCTCAGGGCGACGGGGTGGTGCTAAGCGGTCGGTCCAGCATGAGACTGCCAGTCTTAACTGTCACATAGTCCCGCTCAAGCAGCCTACCCTTTTCGAGCCTCCTCTAAATCCATCACCCATTCCCTGAACTCAATTTGCGTTCATACCTTTACGGAGTCTTACTTCATCTTTTTCATGACGTCTCCACGAGCCACTCGCGCGCCCACCCATAACGCCCGACCCAAATCTGCCCTCAAGGTCGCGGGTTTGCGGAAGTCTTATGGTTCTGTCGAAGTGCTCCACGGAGTCGATCTTACCGTCGACGTTGGGGAGCGGGTCGCCCTGATGGGCCGGAGTGGAAGCGGGAAGTCGACCCTACTCAACTGCATCTGCGGGATTGAACCCTTTGACGCAGGCGAAATTCTCGTCGGTGAGCGAGCAATCCATGGGCTTTCCTCCTCAGAGCTGGAAGCCCTCCGCCGCGACCGGATCGGCTACGTCTTCCAGAGCTTCCACCTCCTTCCCACCCTCTCAGCTCTGGAGAACGTCGAGTTCCCGGGTCTCCTTGCGGGAATACCATCAGGCGACCGTCTTTCTCGTGCACGCGAGCTTCTCGATCTCGTCGGGATGGCCCACCGCGAAAATCATAAACCGAGTGCCCTAAGTGGCGGGGAAAGACAACGAGTTGCTCTCGCTCGAGCGGTCATGAACCGACCCCGCCTGATTCTTGCCGACGAGCCGACAGGGAGTCTCGATTCGGCAAGCGGCGAACTCGTCCTGGATCTGCTCGAAAGAATTTCCACTGAAGAGGAGATCGCCGTCCTTCTTGTGACCCACGACCGGAGCACGGTAAGGATCTGTAATCGAATTGTCCGGATGCAGGATGGTCGTATTCTGCGTGAGGAAGCATGAGCGGAAGTGATCGGCGAATTGCCTGGACTCTTCTGCGAAAGTCCACGCTGCGACACTGGGTAGAATCCAAGTGGAGTTACTTATTGATTCTCGCCATAGTCGCGATTGGCGTCGGTTCTTTGAATGGCATTCGACAAGCGAGCCGGGCAGCCTCGGCAAACTTTGGACTCTTCAATGAGGCAGTCTCCGGACGAAGCGAGTTCCTGATCGAGGCACCTGTGGGGCCATTACAGGATCACCACCTGTTCGGACTGTCCGAACTAGGTTCTTCCGTCGACTGGCACTTGTTTCCCATTACTGAAGGACCACTCACCCAGCTCGATGAAGCCCTCGCGCCGAAGCGCCAGCTCCGCCTCATCGGACTGGACCTCGTATCGGTAGCCAACCTGCCCCGCTTCATCGACGGCGACTTTTCCATCGGGAACGACCAGAGTGAGTGGTATGACTGGCTCGGTTCCCCAGATCAGGTCTGGGTGAGCACCACCTTTTTAGCAGAGTCCGGCCTCTCCGAGGGAGACACTTTCAAGGCTTCCGTGGCTGGGCGGGTACACGACCTGAGAATTGCTGGATCTCTCGGTAACGATGAAGCTCTGGTTCCCGAGGATCTGGTGATCGTTGACCTCCCCGCAGCCCAATCGATGCTCGCCCGGGAAGGCGAGATCGACCGAGTCGAAGTGATCCTGAATGACCGTTCTGAAGCCGCGGATCCCGACTATCTGGCCCAAATCGAAGTAAGGGTGAAAGAAGGACTACCAGAAGGCTTAGTCCTTCGGGCTGCTGCCGAGCGGGCTGCCGACCGAGCCGATATGACCGCAGCCTTTCGCCTCAATCTTATGATTCTTTCGCTCATCGCGATGTTGGTCGGTGCCTACCTGATACTCCAGGCTCTGGATGCCGCCGTGGTGCGCAGGCGCAATGAGATCGCCACTCTGAAAAGTCTCGGCGTGAGTGCGCGGTCCATCCTCCTTTGTCTGCTCTTTGAAGCCGCCCTGATTGGTTTCATTGGCTCTGCAGCTGGAATCGGCGTAGGCCTTCTTCTGGCATCGGGTGCCGTCCACATTCTGGCCGATACGGTCAATGCCCTCTATTTCGCTACCTCAGTCGAATCGATTCAATTAAAAGCAAGAGACCTTTGGATCGGAGGAGGTATCGGTTTCTTCTTTAGCCTTCTTGCGGGTTGGTTACCGGCCCGAGATGCAATGGTGACACCACCCGCCCAGATCCTTTCCCGAGGAGACTGGTCACCGGGATTCAAGTGGTTGCGAAGCCCCACTTTCGGGATCCTTGCCCTGATTCTGGGGGCTCTCTGTCTGGTGATTCCCTCACCCGTTCTGGAAAGTGGGTCGCGCATGCCGATTGGGGGTTTCGTCGCAGCAGGATTCTGGATCTTTGGTGCGGCACTGCTTTCGGGTGAAATCCTTATCTTGATCAGCTGGGGACTTCGAAAATTGAATTTGGGTCCTGCGGCAAGACTTGCGATCAGCCGTCTCGCAGAAGGATCGAGTCGGCATCGGCTTGCCGTCGCGGGACTAGTGGTTGCCGTTGGAATGGTAACCGGAATGCTTCAAATGGTAGGGAGCTTCCGTGGGACGATTGAACGGTGGTTCGATGTTCGATTCCAAGCCGATCTGTACGTGTCCGAGCGAGGCTCAGGTGCTGCGTCGTCAGTCAATGGAATCGATAAAGCTATCCTAGAGCGACTAACGGATAACCGAGCTGTCAAATTCGCGGACACCCTCTACATCACCTACGTCGAGGCGCCTCGCGGCACAACCGTTTTGGCAGGGATTGATTTTGCGGCTTGGACGGGAGGGATGCAGCAAATCTGGCATACCGAACCAGGTAGGCTTAGAGCCGTCGACAATGCCCAAGCGGCTCTCGTAAGCGAGACCTTTGCGAGAAGGTTTGACCTTCTTGATGGAGGCTTTGTGGAGCTGCAGACTCCATCCGGTCCCAAGCGGATCAGCCCGATTGGAATCTACTCCGATTACGGCAACGAGTTTGGCGCAGCAGCGGTTGATATTCCCGTCTGGCAGGAATGGACTGGACTGGAAAGACCGATCAACACAAGCCTCTTTCTCGAAGATGGCGTTTCGGTCAACTCGTTACGGGATTCCTTACGACTCGACTTCCCAGGACTCGATATTCGAAACGCCCGTGAGTTGCGGGACGTGGCATTGGGGATCTTCGATCAGACCTTTCGAGTGACTTCGGCACTCAACGGGATCGGGATTACCATCGCGATGGCTGGACTCATCCTCGGTTTGCTCGCGATCTTTGCTGAATCCGGCACCACCTGGAACACTTTGAAAAAGCTTGGTTTTTCCACCCGGAACTTTGTAACCACGGCCGGTCTGGAGGGAGCGGGCATTGCGCTGAGCGCCTGGATCGGAGGCACGCTTGTCGGTCTAGCCCTTGGCTGGCTACTGATCCATGTCATCAATGTTGAGTCTTTCGGCTGGACCTTGATTTGGTCCCTCCCCTTCCAGTCAATTTTGGTCTTTGGCCTACTACTCGTCGGTGGAGGACTTGTCAGTGGCCTCGCCACCGGAGCTTGGTGGCACACACGATCCCGATGAAACTACCGTGCTTCATTCTTCTGGCCGCCTTCCCCTGTATTGTCGGAGCAAAATGGATACAGCCACCAGAGCTCACCGAATCCGGATACCCGGTTCCTCAACCCAACGTGACCCCCGAACTCCCACGGGCCCACGGTGCTCATTTTGGATACGGAATCGAGTGGTGGTATTGGGTGGGTCATCTCCAAACCGTCGACGGAACGGAAGAGTTCGGTTTCCAGTCAGTAGTCTTTCGACTTGAGGGTGCTGCCGGAAGATCGCGGTCTCAGGTGGAAACTGCTTTCGGGCGCCAGCAACTCTTTATGACGCATACAGCGTTGAGCAACTTAACCGACGGAACCTATCAGCACGCGGAACGACTCTACCGCCAGGGATGGCAGGCCCGCGCATCCGACGAAAAACTGGACTTACAGGTTGGTGGAGTCTCTGCCTTTATGCTCGACCAGTCGGAAAAGATGGAGAAGACCGTGGCGTTGGATGACGGGTCACGGTTGAACCTTACCTTCAAGCCGACTAAACCACTGATTGCGTTTGGGGAGCGTGGCCTGAGCCGCAAAGGTGCAGATCCGGCGGCAGTGAGTTGGTATTGGACGTATCCACGGTTAGAAATCACTGGTGAACTGGTGAGAAACGGAGAGTCAGTCGCGGTGGAAGGAACTGGCTGGCTTGACCACGAAATTTCCTCAAGCCAGTTGGGAAGTGATCTTGATGGATGGGATTGGACCGCTATCCAGCTCGACGATGGCACGGAGGTAAAAGCCTATCGATTGCGCAAAAAGGACGGAACCGCTGATCCGTGGTCAGCGATCTACTGGATTGATGAAGACGGAGAAACGGCTGTTCGCTACGCCGAGGATTTCGTTTGGCAGACAGTAAAGGAATGGACCAGCCCCGAGACGGGAATTACATACCCAACTGAAGTGACGATCGAGGCAGTTCATCCAAATACTGGCAAAACGATGACCTATCGGATCATTCCGCTTCTCGCGGAGCAAGAGTTCGTCGGCAACCGGGGCGACAACGCTTACTGGGAAGGGGCCTGTGCCGTTTTTGACCAACGGGGCAACGAGATCGGTCGAGCCTATCTGGAGCTGGCCGGATATGGCGGAGAGCTCGGCGGACTGCTTACGAAGTAGTTGTCATTGGAGAGGCGGCTCGTTGTGAGGCGCGTGTGCGTTCCCTTTTCCTTTTTCAATTTAAGGGAGCAAGGAAGGAAATCCCCCTTTTCAAAGAACAGAGGCCACCTAGGCTTGAAGTTCCGCGTCGGGTGAGGATCTTTAGGGCGCTTCGATAGCAATAACGATTTAGATTTTTGCGATCATGCTTTGTGTGAGGCGCGGTTGAATAACAATAACTCCCCTCTTCTTTTGCGAGGAGGGGTGGTCCGCCTTTTCGGGCCGGGGTGGTGCCTTCAGTGATCAAACCGCCTCCGACTAGTGAGGACTTTCTCAATCCGTAAAAAAACCCGAAGGAATCGCCCTTCGGGTTTTGAGGGGAAGGTGGTCCATCCCGTTAGTGGAATTGCCGCCTAACTCGCAGCGTAGCCAACCAGTGCAAAACTCACTTCCACATCTTCGGCAACCTTATCAGTTGCCTGACCCGGCTTCACTCCAAAATCGCTCCGGTTTATCTCAAAATTGGAGCGAATCACGAGAAGGTCTCCGTCCACATCGCCACCATTCCGGGCTTTCAGCTTTCCGGGAAGATAGGTAATCGTCAGTGGTGCAGTGATCTCTTGGCTCACCCCGTGAAAGGTGAATGTTCCCTTGATGTCAGCGGTAACCGTGTCGCCGTCCTTTTTGACGTTACTGACCGACCCAGCGTCGAAAGTGATTTCTTCATGCTCGCCGCTGTTGATCCAACCTTCGCTATGAAGGTGCTCCAGCATAACCGGATTGGGGACTACGATCGACGTTGCATCGACCACTATAGTGCCGCTCATTGCTTCTGGATTTGCGGGGTCATAGTCGACCGTGCCGGTAACTCCGTTGGTCGTGCCGCTTATGGTTTCAAGCGGTGCATCGAGAGTGAAGCTGATCGTGTTGACCCCCTTCGGATCCTCGAAGTTAAACGCCTGGGCAGCGCTTAGAGAACTCTGGAGAGCGATAGCGGTCAAGGAGATGACTGTGGCTTTGATGGTGTTTTTCATGATGTTTTTGTTGGTGTTTATAGATGGCGGGGAAACCTAAACCGATTTCCTCGACTGGATGAATTGAACAACGAAAGTAATCGCGGCGATCACAACGGCGACTGCGATCCCACCTCCGAGAAAGTCGATGCCGGCAACGAAGCCGTCATCGTAGGTAGTATATTCGATACCGGTGATTTCATCGACCCCGGTGATGGGAATCTTGGTTTGCGTCCAACCTGTGTGGAAGCCCCCAAGACCCCAAACGACAAGAGTGGCAATTCCGACTAAGGCGGATAAAGAGTAGAAAAACTTTTTCATAAAACGGCTTCGAGGAAAGTGAGCTAGTCTCAGGCGCTTATTTGTTCGGCAAAAGTATGGACCGCTTCGAGTCCTTTCGCAAACGAGGCAGCCTTTGCCTCTGGCTCTCCCATCGTCGCTTCGCTGTAGGCAACAGAGATGCTCTGAATCCCCCAGAAGCCAAGGATGGCCCGCAGGTAGGGTTCCTGGTGATCGTAGACCTCAGCTCCGCTCCCTTTGCTATAACTTCCGCCTCGACTAAGGGCGAGCAGAGTGGGTTTGTCTTCCAGAAGACCCGAGTAGCCCGATTCCGTCACTGTGAAGAGATAACCGTACTGCGTGACGACATCAATAAACTGCTTCACCACATAGGGAGAGCCGAAGTTCCACATCGGGACGCTCCACAAAATTGCATCCGCACTCTTGATCCGTGCGATCAGGTTCTCCGCTTGGCTCCAGATTACCCGGTCCCCGTTGGCCAGGTCATCTCCACTCGCCGCCTTCTCCTTCGCGCTGAGAAACCGCTCATCCACGGCGGGAATATTCTCCTCCCAGAGATTGAGCGTATCGATTTCAAAAGACTTTCCCGTTGACTCCAGCTTTTCGAAGAATGCTTGGGCAAGTTGGTGAGAATGAGAACCCTCGATACGAGGAGAAGCGTGGATGTGTAGGATATTCATCAGTCGTTTAGATTTTTGTCTCCTCTTTGCGTATTCTGTGCCAATTTCTTTAGTCATTGATATTCAATATTCTATGAATTTTTAGGAATCTTCACACCGCGTTTTATCACTGATATTTCGGTTTAAATTGATTTTTCGGTTTGTTTTTCACCGAAATTTCGGTTTTTCATCGAGAGTTCTAACCCATGCCACCCCGGAAAAAGACCGTCTCACCAATATCCAGCCAGCAGTTTGAGGAAGTCCTCCTCGCTGCTGTCCACAGCATCGAAGAGCTTATCGTCGTCACCAACTTTCAGGATCGCCTTCTTTTTGCAAACCGGGCCTTTGAGGTCATGACTGGCTTCCGAGCCGCCGACCTAATGGGAGAGGTGCTCTACCGCCACCTCTTACCGGAGGAGGAGTGGAGTCGAATGGAATCCCGCAATGCAGAAAGACAGGAAGGGTTGAGCGACTGGTATGAATTGGAAATCATCTGCAAAGACGGCAGCCGCCGCGCCGTGCTGGGTAGAGGCATGCCCCTGTTGGATCGAGACGGAGTTCCCATCGGGACGGTTGGAGTCATGACAGACCGAGACCAGCTCTCTCGACTCGAAAGCGTCCGGGACTATTTGGAAGAGGAGTTTCGCGCGGATTACCAGCCCGATGCGATTGTCGGCGGGAGTGAGAACTTAAAACAGCTTCTCCAACAAGCTCGCAAAGTTGCCCCGGGAGACACGACCGTACTGATTGAAGGTGAAAGCGGAACCGGCAAGGAACTCGTTGCTCACGCGATTCACGATTGGAGCAAGCGAAAGAAAAAGACATTAATCAAAGTGAACTGCGCAGCGATCCCCAAAGAACTCTTCGAGAGCGAGTTTTTCGGACATAAAAAAGGCGCATTTACCGGGGCAACTGCAGATAAGATCGGGCGCTTCGAATTAGCCCACGAAGGGACCTTGTTTCTGGATGAGGTCGGCGAGCTTCCTCTTGAACAGCAGGGAAAGCTTTTGAGGGCTTTGCAGGATGGAGAGATTCAACGGGTGGGTGAGACCATGCCTCGCAAAGTCGATGTGAGGCTGATCGCGGCAACGAACCGCGACCTCGCAGTCGAGGTCACCAAAAAGCAATTTCGCGAGGATCTCTTTTACCGCCTCAGTGTTTTCCCTCTCAGAATGCCTCCCCTGCGGGAACGTCCAGAAGATGTGCCTTCGCTCGCCGAACACTTCATTGGTCTATCGTGTCAGCGTTTGGGAAAGAAGCGTCTGGGGATCAAAGAAGAAGATGCACGACGCCTGATTGACTACCCATGGCCCGGTAATATCCGCGAACTTCAAAATGTCTTGGAACGCAGTGTTATCCTTTCCAAGGGAAGAACCCTAACCCTTCATCTGGGCGACAATGGTCGAACACGAGAAGCCGAACCGAAAAGGGAAAAAACAAATGAGCCCAAAAACCTCGAAGAACTCGAATCCTTCGAGAAGAAGATTGTTCTCAACGCGCTGACACGATCGGCCGGGAGAATCTACGGTGACCAAGGTGCTGCAAAAGCACTCGGTCTGAAACCAAGTACTCTCCAATCCCGCCTGAAGAAGTGGGGGATGCGGAAAGTGTACCGGGAATACAGGGACACTCGGGACGAATAGTGAACTCCCCCTCCCCGGTTCAGAGAACCGAGGCTACGTGGCCTCGGAGCTTGCCTGATATGATAGTTCACCCAGCGCAACTTGTCCAAAGGACGCGGAAATTCACTATCGCCATACCGATTGAACCAGAACCGGGTTTTATTTCCACTATTCTAGGCTTTTCACCGCTCAGCACCCTACCGATTTAGAGTTGGACGTTCGCTATCTGCCTCAGAAGACTCCACGCGTTACCATGGCTTACCTCGACCAGGACTTTCTTCTTTCCACAAAGACCGCAAGGGTTCTCTTCCATGAGATCGCCGCAAGACAACCGATCCTTGACTACCATTGCCATCTTTCCCCTGAAGACATTGCAAACAACGCAAGATTCACAAACCTCGCTGAAGTCTGGCTGGGTGAGGACCACTATAAGTGGCGAGCAATGCGGGCAGCCGGTGTCCCCGAACAACTGATCACCGGCGATGCAGATCCAAAGGACAAGTTTGACGCTTTTGCGGCAGCACTCCCCCACATGGTCCGCAACCCGCTTCACCACTGGACCCACCTCGAATTGCAAAGATACTTCGCAATTGATCAGGTTCTAAACCCTACGACGGCCGATGAGATTTGGGAAAGGGCGAACGCCCAGCTGGCTGACGAATCCTTTAACGTCCATGGAATCTGCGAAAAGTTTGCGATCCGCGCGATTGGGACAACCGATGATCCGCTCGACTCGCTCGAGCACCACCGTAGACATAACGAATCTTCATTTTCCACAAAGATCTATCCCACCTACCGGCCCGACAAGGCCCTGACGGTGGATCATCTTCCGTCTTGGAACATGTGGATCGATGCGCTGGAAGACCTTCATGGATCCTCCATTGATTCTGCGGAGACCCTTCTCGCTGCGCTGAGAGCCCGGCATGACTTTTTTCACGAGACCGGGTGCCGAATCAGTGACCACGGGATGGAGTTTTGCCCATTTGTTCCTTGTTCTGCAGAAGATGCTGAATCCGTCTTTATCCGTCTGAGGAAGGGTGAAAAACCATCGTCTCGTGAGAAAGAGCAGTGGATGACTTTCGTCCTCCAAAACGTTGGTCGCTGGAATGCCGCAAGGCGTTGGGTGATGCAGTTCCACATCGGTCCCCTTCGGAACACGAACACCGGAATGTTTCAAATACTCGGCCCCGATACAGGTTACGACTCTCTCAACGACGAGCCAGTCATCCGCAAACTGGCACTCTTCCTCGATAGTCTCGCTCAAACTGGCGAGCTCCCGAAATGCATCTTCTATCACCTCAATCAGGCGGCACTCCAACCTCTTGCAGTGCTCATGCAGAGTTTCCAGGACGGAGAGACTCCAGGGAAAATGCAGTTAGGATCTGGATGGTGGCACCTGGACACCCTCGATGGAATGCGCACCCAAATGGAGGTCCTTTCAAGCGTTGCCTTGCTCAGTGAGTTCGTCGGGATGCTGACCGACTCGCGCAGTTTTCTTAGCTTTCCAAGACACGAATACTTCCGCCGCCTCGTCTGCAGAATTGTCGGTGCCGACGTCGAGGCCGGACTCATTCCTGAAGATGCGGAACTACTCGAGAACTTGATCAGGGGAATTTGTTATGAGAATGCCGAAAGGTATTTTAACTTTCCGAGGTAGGGCGCAGGCTCTGGCAAGCCTCGTCTCCCGAAAATAGAACGGGGCCTCATTTTCTCTATGCCCGGCTTGCCGGCCCCGTGGTGAGCCTGCCGAACTGAGCCTGCGCCCTACCATTTTAAAATTACAGTCTGACCGTCAATTGAGGACCATGAAGGCTTGCCGGAGCCTCCGCCCTGCCGTTGACTCGAAAATTCATGACGGATCGGCCGCTCTCCTTTCTCCAACGGAAAAATCTGCCGCATACTGTTCCGCATTGGGTCTCGGGTCGACCCACCTATTTTATTACGATTTGCTGTAAAGATCGATCCAATGACGAGCTTTTACGAGCGGGACGTGCAGAGAAACTCGTAGAATCTGTAAAGTTCTATCAAGGGCGGCAAAAGTGGTGGAGTCACCTCTTCGTTGTCATGCCTGATCATGTGCACGGGCTTTTCGTGTTTTCAGAAGAAGTCCCTTTTACGAAAACCATTGCGGCTTGGAAGTCCTTCCATACCCACAACTCCAGAATAGCATGGCAAGATGGGTTCTTTGAACATCGCATCCGAGGTGCCGCAGAGTTTGGCGAAAAGTCGGCCTATATTCGACACAATCCAGTGAGGGCAAAATTGGTGACCGTGGTCGAGGAATGGCCGCATTTCTACGAAGGCCTGGATTGACCATGGTAGGGCGCGGGCTCTGGCAAGCCTCGTCTTCCAAAGATAGAACTGGGCCTTATTTCCCTTCTGCCCGGCTTGCCAGAGCCTGCGCCCTACCCTTTTAGAATTACAATCTGACCGCTAATTCAGGACCGTGGAGGCTTGCCGGAGCCTGCGCCCTACCGTTTTTTTGATTCGGTGAAGCTTTTCTTTCGCATACTATTTATCCTTCTAGCCGTCGTTGTCGCAACACTCTTCGCCGTTTTCCTTTTTCGGGTTAGTCTTACAGAGATCACTCTTCGTGTCGTGGGGATTCAGGATCCCGAAGTCGATCAGTTGAGTTTTCCCACCCCGCTCAGTCTTCTCGCAGAGGGAGTATCCGGAGAATTGGGAGGGTTTCGCATTTCGGCTGAGGAGATCAGGGCCGCTCTTTCCGGTTGGCAGGTCTTTGGTAAAGACTTGGATCTATCCGTAGTAAACGGAACCATTCTTCTTTCGGAAAAGTCTCCCTTTTCCGAAGCTCAGGATGTCGATGTGCCGGTAGAAGATAGCGAAACCCCAACTTCTGTTTCTGGTTTCCAGTTACCCGCGTTTGGACTCGTCATCGACAACCTACAAATTGTCAGCCCATTCAGCGACAACCCCTTGGCAACCTTATCCTTCACTTCTTCCTCCGGGATCGCAAAAGAGTTTGGGGGGCGGGGAGAGATACTATCCATCGCTTTCGAAATCCGCGGAAGCGGAAACAACGAAAGGCTTCAAGCTGATCTAGACTGGTCATCAGTCGCCTCCCCGAATTGGGACTCTCTCCAGTCCCAACTCGAACTCTGGAAGGTAGAAGCTCCACCTTTTTTTGGAGCGATCTGGGAAAACCTAAACGGACGAGCGACGATTGAGACAGACTCAAAAGATCTTGTATCCAAAATTGAATCGACATTTGTTCGCCTGGAAAAGGAGTGGGAAGCATTCGGTTTTTCTGCGGAGGACGGTATGCTAAAAGGGGAAATCAGTCAGAACTCAGAAGACTCACGAGTCTTTTTAGATGCGGAGGCTAAGACTTTCACTTGGAAACAAAGCGACATCTTCCTTACTGCCTTCGGTTTTTCCGGTTCGATGGAGATCGATCCCAAGAAAACTAGCTACTTCATCGCCAGCGATTCTGGCTCGGGAGTCATCAATGGAATTGAGATCGAACCATTCTCTTTCTCGGCCGATCTGTCTCAAGAGTCGGATGCACCATTTGCGGTGGAGGTCGGCGCGAGCTTAACTGCGTTTTCAGGTGAAATCGACGCAGACGTTTCGCTCCGATTTGCCGAAACGGTCGATATCGAGGCGAAAGCTGCCTTCCACAATCTCGATCTCCGGACACTCAACAACCACTTCGCGGTTTTCGATGGGACGGTAGACGCTCAGGTTCAGGGAGAGATCGCATTCAAGAGGGAATCCGGGTTCGTTACGGTCCTGCCCTCACTCATTGAAATGGTTCCCGACACGATCGGGAGGCTGAGCTTCACCCGAGCAGGATGGATGACGGGTGATCCGGAACTGGATCCTGTTAAAGTCGCTGAAGGACTCCGCATTGATCAACTCCTTAGCCGGGAAGATGGAACTCAGATTCTCGTAGAACTGGCCGCAAGGGATCTCACAGTGACTCTGCTCAGAATTTCTCTCTTTCAGGAAGACCTCGACGAACGCCAGGGCGAGATAAAACTCGAAGGTTACTCGATGGTAAAAGGAACGAGAATCCCCCTGGTTCTGACCATTCCCCTCCGCGGCCAACTGCAGGAGACCATTCGAATTCTCTTGCAGGCAGCAGAGATTATCGGGTGAGCGAGTCGAAACCCGGACCCAATCGAAGGAGATGGCAAAGTTGAAGGTTAAACGCACAACTTTGAATTCGGATTCATAGTCTTTTTTCTACTACCTTTTTGTATCAAAAAGTTAGTTACAAAGTAATATTCAAACGGTAGGGCGCAGGCTCTGGCAAGCCGGGCATTCCTAAAAAAACCCTCCAGTCTACATTTGAAAACCACCAATTCCAGAGGTCAGCGCGGCAAATGGATGTAGCCTCTTCCCCAAAGACCGATGACCCGCTAAGGCCGATGGTTGCCGATGATACCTAAGTCTTCCTCTGCGGACTTCGGCCCTTCGACACGCTCAGGGCGGTGAGCTTTGTCGAACCGCGAACTCAGTCGAGTCGCGGATACTTCTATGGGCACTTCGATTGACCTCCACTCTCTCTGCAAAACCTAATCTTCTGAATTCTCAAGAATTCATTCGCACCTCCACTCAGTCTCTCTATATTCCCCTTTATGAACTATCGGCAGGCTCTCGGAACCCTGGTTGCCCTTGCTGCCCTTTCCGTCCTTTCCGGTTGCCTCAACACGACCCACACCGTGGAGGCTGAGGTGCGGCCGATTCATGTTACCCTCGACATCAATCTTAAGGTAGAAAGAGAGCTGGATGATTTTTTTGGCGACTTGGATGAGCAGAACCAATTGCTCGAAGAGGAACCGCCATCCACCGATGCAAGCTAACCCCACGAAGGACTCATGAGAACCATTCGTATACTCTTCATTTTCTGCCTTCCTCTCTCACTTTTTTCGAGCGTCGATACCGTCGCCTTGAAAGAAAGATTCGCCGAACGCCTCCCCTCGATTGAGAAACTCTGGATGGAAGGGATGATCGGAGAGAATAATCAAGGCTATGTGACACCAAGGGAAAACCTTTCCCGAAAGAATAAGAAGCTTGTTGAGGCGGAAAACGCGGACCGAAAAATTGCTTACGAGCTCATAGCCGCTCGTTCCGATGTTCCGGCGATCAAAGTCGGCCAGCAACGAGCCGTCCAGATCGCCGAGCAGGCCGCTGACGGCCTATGGCTACAAAACGCCCAAGGGGAATGGTACCAGAAGGAGAGTTGATCAGTTCTAAGTTTCAAGGATCTTGAACCTGAACTCATAATCGTAATCGGTCGATGAGGATTACGAGTGCGATTATGATATCCCGGGGATAGGGGACAAACGTGGCCTCGGAACTCAGTTCCGGGGGTAGAGGCCTCTTCTTACAAATAGACCATCGTCTTGCTTCCATCCAGCGCGGCTTGTCGAAGACTACGCCCTACCGTGGCAGTCTTTATTCAGAGACTGGTTTTTGAAATTAGATCCAAATAATGGGGTGAGTCCCGATTCATCGGGACACTCCGCGCAAGTCCTGAAGCAGATCTCCGCTTTACTTTCAAACACCAAGTCTTTTCGGAGCCTGTTTCATTCTCTTACCAAGAGCACAATTCAATTCACCTCTCTTCGCGTCTCTGCGTCTCCGCGTGAGCCTGCTTATCTATCCTTGGTAAACAACATAACGCAGACTTTAGCTCACCTTCTGCTAGGTCGAGGGATAAACCCTCTCCTACAGATCCAACCCAAAACCGACCGATAAGGTCACATCATCCTTTTCGGGAGTGGTCCCGTCTTCCTGAGTTGTCGGCTCCTCGATTCGGTCAAACTGCAACATGATGAAGAGATCAAGAATCTCCGTCAGTTCGTAGTCCAAGGAGCCCACAAAGTGTTGGGTGAGAAGGCCGGAACGTTTGTTGGTCAGGACCAAACGGTAGAGGAGATTCAAATCCAAATCTTCGGTAAGATCCGTCTCGAAGACGGTTTGCAGAATTCCCGCTCCACTGCCGGTCCGGTTAGACTCTCCCGCCTGAACGGTCGAAAAACGGGTCTCACGGTAGGCGGGGCCGATTAGGATTTCCCAATCGGTCGGACCTGTTTCGAAGATCCGATAACCATACCCGGCCCCAATGGTGAATTGTGCTCCTATGTTTTGAAATGGATCCCGAAAATACTCCAGTCCCAGTGGACGGAGGTAAATTCGATCATCAAAGAAATAGTCGAATGTGCCGTTGGCTCGATGCGAGTTGGTCGTGGTGATCCCCGAAGTTTCGCTCGAGTTCCCCAAATACGAGAGGAGCACCCGAGTCGAGGACGATCGGCGTTCCACATTCAGGGTGGAGGTGAGTCGCGTCTCATCGGTGTTTCCGCGCTGAAAGTCCAGGCCTACCTTCCCGACAATGCTCCATCGGTCCCATTCCGACCGGGTATCTCGAGCTATGGCAATCACTTCACTTACCTTCGCCGAACTGCCATCGGCAGGATCCTTGGAAAGTGAAACTAATCCGTCTTTCACTGTGAGCCGGGTGGCGGTGACCGTCCTTCTGCCCAACCGGACTCCGGTGGGCTCCTGGAAATAAACCGCAGCGACATCCTCCCAGTCGATTTCCAGCAATCCAAGCACATCGCTGTCAAAGTCGACTGTGTCATCATACATGGAGCGAAACTCACCCTTCAGCCACTCTCCCGAGGTGAGTTCAATCCAGTCGAAATTTGGATCATTTTCTCCGTCGGACAACTCCAGTGGGATCGCGACGACTCCTACGGATACCGACAACCCGAAACCAACGAATAACGCTTTCCAACAAAAGGCTCCGTTTCGTTGAGAAGATCGACACACGACTCCATCGATGAACCACCACCGCATGGAGTCAAACGCCGATTCTCAGGCAGAGGCGCGGAGAGGGAGAAGAGGGAAGTTTGAAGGGTGAAACGGAGAAGGGTGAAGTTTGAACGGGAGCGAGATATGGGAGTTTCGGAAGACAGGAGGCAGGAGCGGTGTGCGATAGCGTGGCCTCGGAACTCACCTGGCATGAGCTTCGTCAAATGGGTTGCGGGGATTCGGGATGTTGAAAATCAAACCTCGATTTAGTTTCACCCTGCGCGACTTGTCACAGACTACGCCCCGCCCATAAGACCTAACTCAAGTTGGCCTTGTGAACGTAGATCCTCATGGTAGGGCGCAGCGTCTCGCAAGCCGGGCCTTTCGAAAATAAACCACTGTGATTATTTCATCCAGCCAGCTCTATTAGATAACGTAGGATATTTTTCGCACTTTTGATTTGGAGGTGCTCAGGAAGGTTCAGATAAGGAACCAAGACAATGAGCGAGAAAGAGACAGAAGAGGAAGCGAAGGCTTCTGGGAACGAGAAGATCATCCGGCTCGATGAGG
>JBCDMB010000041.1 GCA_038744685.1 Verrucomicrobiota bacterium | reverse complement strand
GGAGACCTTATGCTGGCGGGAGGGCCACTGGTCGTTTCCGGAACGGTTGAAACCATCAATTCCGGGGACATAAGTTTGAACAGTGAGGACGAACCGTTGTTCGTTACGGGTTCGGCCGTTTCTGCCGGCGACATATCGATCACCGGCGATGGGGGCGACGTCGCAATCAGCGGGGTTTCGGCCCCCACCGGCGAAATCACCATCAGCTCGGACGGGTCGATCACGGAGGCTGGCGGTGGGGACAACGCGGCAGATCTTGTGGCACGGAGCATCACCATGAGCGCCAACGGAGATATTCGGGGGACTTCCGTCGGCGATCCCCTGGAGATTGATGCAACCGGCACCGGCAGTGGGGAAGGATTAAGTGTCACGATGGATTCCGGACCCGGCCTTATCAACATCATCGACACCGGTAGCATTCTCCGCGTTGAAAACGCCACCAACCTGTTCGGAAACGTCAACCTGACGTCCGATCAGATGATCATTCGGGAAATCAACGCCGGCAACAATACTGCGACCTTGACCTCGCAGCAGAAGTATTTCTTCACCGGCACGAGCTCCATCACGGCTGCGAATGGTATGGATCTCCTGGTGAGTGGCGATGAATCGGACATGAACTTCAGCATCGGCCTGGACGGTGGTGGTTCGCCGCTGGCGGATTCCGTGTCGGTGACCGGTGCGGTTGTGCTCACTGGTGACCTCCTCGGGGTCTTTGGGCAGGGAGTGCTTGCACCCACTCCCGGGCAAACCTTCACCATCATCTCCAACGATGGGACCGACCCGGTTGTCGGAATCTTCGAGGGCTTGGCCGAAGGTGTCACATTCGTAACTACAACGGGTCCCAGCTATACGATCAGCTATGTGGGAGGCGACGGAAACGACGTCGTCCTTACTGCAGGCTCGGACTCGGATCCACCACTCATCTTCAGTGTCGTTGCAAACTCGCTTGGTCCCACAACAGCGACGTCGCTGGACTTCGTTGTAGACTTCTCCGAGGCCGTGAAAAACTTCACTGCCTCGGACCTGTCGATCACTTCTTCAGGATCCAACATGTTTACAAATTACGTGATCAATGGATCGGGCAACCTCTACACGGTCACCGTAAGCGTGTCGCCAGCCACAGACTTAGTCTTTCAGCTCAATGTGTTGACTGGCGGAACTCTGACCGATTTTGCGGGCAATGCACTCACACAGGGTTTTTCCAGTGTCCCCGTGGCCGTCGAATCCGTTAGCTCTCCCTATACTGACTATACTTCGAATGCGGGTGCGACTCCCGGGGTGAATGACGCCTTCTTCGACAATATCGACGGCGATGCGTTTACCAATGCCGAGGAGTTCATCTTCGATCTCGATTCAACGACATTGGACAGCGTGAATCGGAGGATCACGAGTCGCGTGGTCATGGACGGGATCGGAAACGCGGGCAGCTCGAAGGTGTTTTCCATTACGATCCCCGTTCCGGATACGATGAGTTTCGGGGAGAGTGGGCCAACCGTGCGGGGGACGGTTAATGAAGCCATCGACCTCTACCTCGATGTTTCCGGTTCCTCCGTCCCGGGGGGAGTTCCTGATCTTACGGTCGTAACCAACCCTTCTCCTGACACAACCGGACTACCCGGTTTGAGCCCTGGCTACCGGTATGCGGAGTTCCAGCTCCAGGATGACGTGAGCTCGACCAGCAGGGGATTCATGATAGCTGAAATCTCCTCGCCTGTCCGACTCCAGCAAACGATTGCCGGGGTGACCATCGAGGACGTTTCCTCCGAGCTTACCAACGACATCTTCAATCGTCAGGCCGTCTTCTCGATTGATGGTTCAGGCCTCAATGGCAACAATTCTCACAGCAATGCCCCAGAGGACGTCAGCTGGCTGTCGAGAGGAACGATTCGCTCACCAAATGACCTCCTGCCCGCCGTGATCACCTATGATCTCGAAGGGAACTACGACCTTTCATCGATCCGGGTTTGGAACTACAACGAGGTCAATTTTACCAACCGTGGTGCGAATCTTGTCGAGATTCTTGTCGCCGCCAGTGTAGGAGGGCCCTTCGTCTCACTTGGCAATTTCAATTTCACCGAGGCATCCGGCGCTAATGAAGTGGACTTCAGTCAGGTGATTGCCCTCAGCGGATATACCGCCACCAACAACGTCAGGCTGGTCCGATTCAACATCCAGTCAAATCACGGCGACACCTCCGAGCTCACCGGGCTGGCCGAGATTCGTTTCGTCGGTGTATCCCTCTGATCTCCATAAATCTTGATGAGACAGACGGTAAAACGTCACGCCGGACGCGAAGACGTCAGCTCTTGGCTATGGAAACCGCACCTACTAGAGGCGTGACCTGCCACTTTTTAACGTCCCTCAAACCCGTCTCGCACGCCTTCGAACCGTAAAAAACAGGGCGCCGATGCTCAACCACAAGGCTATAGAGGCAGGCTCGGGGATATCTGGGCCCGCCGGGTTACCATCGGCAAGAATATTGGTGTCGTAAATCGCAAGCAATAGGTCGACGCCCTCAATCTCCTCATAATTTCGATAGAATTGTCCACCGATCCCGGAGGTGCTCGGGCCGGTCTGCATATCAAACTCGTTGAGGTCGACGAAAACCTCAAAAGCATAGGTGGTTCCGGCCTCCAACGGAACGCCCTCCCCTTCGAGTGCAAAGACCATATTCGAATCAGTAAAGAAGGTAGTCTCTGTAGGAGTATAGGAGAACCCTCCAGAATCGTTCAGCAGGCCATCTCCGCCCTGCACTTCGATGTTCGGAGCGTCGGGTCCACTGGTTAGCGGATAGAGATTGAAGATCAAAAAAGTGTCAATTGCCGGAACTTCGGACAGAGTGTATCGAAATTCCACGGAGACAAAGTTGTAGTCGGTCTCCGGTGTAAACGTCTGAACCAACGAAGTTTGATTGCCAGAATTTGCGAAACCGCCGTTGAAACCGGCGGGCATGTTTGGTGCGGTGGACTGGACAAACCCGGGCGTCCACGTCTCGTTCACAGAGTAGAGTTCTTTGACCTGAAAACCAGAGCCAAGAACCATAGGAGAGGAAAGCGGAAAAACGGCTAGGATTCCGGCCGCAAAAAATCGATTACGTCTGGTTATCATCTTAAAAAAACTCTGATCAGAAACGAGAGTTCCACGAGATCACGAATATTCCCAACGAAACAATTGGCCGGAGTCGACCAAAGAACTTCTGCATCGGGAGGAAAAGTCCCGCAATTTCGTGGCAAGAGCGGTCTCGAGGAGAGAATTCGTCTCGAAGAGAACTACCTATTGGAAAGCCGTTCCTCGATGTCAGACGCCTTTTCGGGTCGGCTTTTCTCGGGTCAGGCTTCTGACTTATTCATTCGCAACTTAAGGGCACTTCGATTCGAGCCTACCCGGGATTCGATACCGGGATCGAAATCGGGCCTCGAGAGCATTCGATAGCGATACCGATTTCGATTTTTGCGATCATGCTTTGTTTGAGGTGCGTTGTAATAACGTATTTTGGGTCCGTTTTGTAAGGATCGGGGTGCCTCACCGCTTCCTGCTCTTGCTGTTGTCTATGGCAAATCTCTCATAAGACTGGGAAATCCATTTTACACTGTCGCTGATCACCGTCACCTTTCCCGGAAATCTCTAGCACTGATTACTTATGGCCAACGAATCCTCTTTTCTTCTCAACGACGGTACGCCGCATCTCGGCCCAACCGTCGAGTCTGCGTATCGCAAACTGCAGGTGCGTACGTCTATCTATGACGAGTTGCCCAAACACGGCTCCGGCATCCGCTTGGCAATCTACCAGGCCCAGGGGGCTTGCGGCGATGGCGCGACCGAGCAGAATCTGGCGCGCCTCGAGATGGCGGTCGCCAAGGCCAAGCAATACCATGCCCAATGCATCGCGTTTCCGGAAATTTATCTCCAGGGCTACACGCAGAATCCGGAAACCGCCCACGCTACCGCCGAAACCAGCGACGGTCCCAGCATCACGCGCATTCGGGAGATCGCCCAGGAGCACCAGATGGGCATTATCGTGAGCTACGGCGAACGGATTGAGGGCCAAGACCGAACGTATTACTACGACAGCATCGCCGTCATTGACGAACACGGCGCACTGCTCGACAGCTACCCGAAGTGCCATCTCTATGGCCAGCAGGAACGGGACAACTGGGACGTTGGCAACAGCGATTACCCCGTGCATAACATCGCCGGCTTTCCCGTCGGCGTAGTCAACTGCTACGAGTGTGAGTTCCCCGAGCTGATGCGCATCCTCGCGCTGAAGGGAGCGAAGTTGATTGTCGGTCCCACCGCGGCGGACACCTTTTACCGCCTACCCGACGGCCGCATGAGCAGCGTCCCCTACCCTGATGTGGCCAAGGTGCAATTCCCGGCGAACGCCTACGCCAACAACCTGTTTTTCGCCTACGTGAACCGCTGCGGTTACGAAACCCGGGACGGCGACTCCTGGCACTACCGCGGAAACTCAATGGTTTGCTCGCCTCACGGCGAAATCATTGTCGCCGCCGACCACGAGCAGGACACCCTCCTGGTCTGCGACTGCGTTCCGGCCTTCTACGGGCGCACCCATCCCGCGCCAGACTATTTCTATTTAAAGGATCGCCGACCCGAGCTTTACGGTCAGCTCGTGAGCAAGGACGCCAAGTTCGTCGACACTTCAAAGCACCCACTGACGGAGGAAACCGACCTTTCCAGCGGCGATTTTCACTATGAATGAGTAAAGGTTGGAGTTTCCTCCGATCGGGCTTTCGCCAAGTCACTCGGTAGATAAAAACACGCTCTCTTCTCCGCTATGCCTCAATCCCGCTCGAGCCACCTTAAAAAAAGGCAGGCCTTCACTCCTCACAAGTAGGAAACAATCGCAGAGGGATGAGCGGGTCGTTCGAAGAAAGCATCTCTCCTCTCGAATAGACCCCAAAAAACTGAGAGAGTGGTAAATCCTTGGACGTCATACTGGCCCCCTAGATTTGTAGTCAAAAGCCACGAAATGACGTTTTTTGGGGTCCCTGTCTTTTGGGGTCCCGATCCATCAGGGCATCACTGGCTGGATAATATCGTTAAAACAAGAAAAAAAACCGTTCTTTTCACGATATTAATTGCATAGTCGTGAATTTACTCCCAATTTTCTCACATGCCCAATACCCACCAAGTCTTCCGGCGTATTCAGGATTTGCAAACCCGATACCTCAAAGCTGCGTTGGGCAAAGAACCGTTGTTGCGACTGATCTACGAGTCTGAAGTGACCGAGCAGGTCTACAATTCGAACGCGATTGAGAATAGCACGCTTTCGCTGGAAGAAACGGATAAGATCTTAAACCAGATTGACTTGGACCGTTTCGTGAACGAGCGGGAACTTTTCGAGGCGAAAAATCTGGCACGGGTGGTTAAGTATATCGACCAAAAGGCCAAGCAGGAACCACTGACTTTGGAGATGATGTTGCTCCTTCATCAGATGCTCATCAGCAACATACGCGACGAGATTGCGGGGCGGTTCAGAAAGTCGGATGAGTGGGTGCGCGTCGGCAATTACATCGCGACTGATCCCTCTATGGTCGTGGAGCAGCTTGAGGATATGATGATCAGCTATCAGACCAGCTCCGCAGAAAACATTATCACTCGCATCGCCCGGTTCCACCTCAGCTTTGAGCACATCCACCCCTTCGTCGATGGGAATGGCCGTATCGGCCGTGTCCTGAACAACTACCTGCTGATTCGTGAAGGGCATGTGCCGATCAATATCAAGTTCATTGATCGCGGTGACTACTACGATGCTTTTGCTGCCTTTGACAATAAAAGCGACCTCTCACTGATGGAGCAAATCGTCGGGAAGGCACTCACCAGCTCCTACCATAAGCGGCTGGCCTATCTGGAAGGGAAACAAATCGTCTCGCTGGCAGATTATGCAAAAAGCAGCAAGGATTCGCATTCCAATCTCTTGAATAAGGCAAAGCGCCAAACCATCGGAGCTTTCTGGGAGCGCGGCATATGGAAGATTGGCATGTAGCAGAATGTAATACCACTTCGAAAAGATTGATGAAATGCCGCACCAGCAGCTTGACGGACTTAGCGTCTACAATGTTTCGACCAGAAAAAGTCAGATTTTGGTCTTAACTCACGGGCTGTATCGACTGAAATCGTCGGGAGGACTGACAAATCTTTGGGTGTTGCGTTTGATCCCAACGGCTTACCCTGAAAGTCCGTAGCGTCTTGGGTTTTTCAACTTCCGACGCTAGGCCCATTCATCGGAGATACATGGAAAATTGGACTGACCCCGTCTCGCTGTTCTCAAAAAATAAAACACACTTGCTTCTCAACGATGTTTCATCCCGGCTCGAACACCCTTAGCGACCGCAAGCCGTAACTCTTTTCAAGTAAACCAAACGCACAGGGATCAGCGGGTTGTTAGAAAAAAGGTGTCTCTTCTTTTAAACAGACCCCTAAAAACTTAGAGAGTGGGAAACCCTTGACTGTCATTCTGACTCTCTTTCTTCCCACTCAATAGCCAAGGCGTGGCATCTTTTAGGGCTGCATGATATCTTTTAGGGCCTTTCCACCGACTTTTTTCACGATCGGAAGTTTCGGGGAAATCGACGTCTTGTTAAAGACTGGCAAAAATCTAGCTGTGCGGTGTTTACCCGATCTATTTGACCTCACCGGTGAGACGTCGGCAACGGGGGATTGCCTTTTCCAAACGTCAAATCGAAAATTACAGGCAGACAAATTCAAACTAGAAAAGCAATGAAGACAAAACTAGTCGCACTGGCTCTCGTCTCGGGATTGGTTGGCAGCGTGTCTGGCCAAGTTCTCGTGACGTGGGACGGAATTAACGGAGCATCGATTCCCGGCTCGTCATTTGATTCCTCAATCACAGCGGGCGACCTAACCCGCGGGGCTGGCCTAAACCAAGCTCCGGGTGGAAACTTCAACTCGAACAATTGGAGCCCTTCAACAACTGACTTCGCATCAGCTGTTTTAGAAGGAGATTACATCGTGTTCTCATTCTCTGTTGCTCTCGGAGACCAAGTAACAGACCTTTCGGTTCGAGCTGAAATAGACACTACAGGGTCAGGTCCACAGACTTTGGCGTGGGCTATCGATACCGGTAGCGGCTTCTCTCAAATCGGACCCAGTTTTGATGGGCCTGACCCGGGAACAATCATCACGGCTGACACGGTTGGAGGTCCACTCACGGGCTCAGTTGACCTCGCTATCGTGGGATGGGGCGCGTCCGAAGATACCGGAAGGATGGATATTGAGGACGATCTAATCGGCGATTCTGTGGGAATCGAAGTCTCCGGAACAGTCTCAGCTGTTCCTGAGCCGAACCTGTACGGCGCACTCGCTGGAATCATCGCACTTGGCTTCGCAGCAGTTCGCCGTCGTCGCCAGAGTTAAGCCGGTTCTCCTAGTCGGTATTACCTTTCCAAAAGGAAGTCCCGTGAGGCGGCCTTTTTTTGTGCCAGTCTTACAAATGGAGAATTTTACCAATCCCCCACCGACGGTAGGGCGCAGCGTTTCGCAAGTCGCGCAATTAGAGTTAAAAACGGGGTTCTATTTTCGAAACGCCCGGCTTGCGAGAGGAAACCAGGAAAAGGAACTTGGAAAAGCAGGGGTAATTGAATTGCATTGATGAAAAACAGAATTTGTGCGGCTCTGTCAGCACACCTATTCATTCCATGAAATCCGCGATAACGCTTTTGCTGCTCCTGATGGGCAATTTTTGCTACGGCGTCATCAACTTCGCTTTTGAAGAAGTTGGCAGTGAAGTCGTCCTGACCGTGAGCGGTTCAGCAGATTTGACTGGTTCTGATATTTTTTTCATTACTAGTGGCTTCAGTTCGAGTGCAGCCGTAAAAGCCAGCAATTTCTTTTTCATTAGGTCTGGAGGGGAAAACGTTGGGGCAGACCTCTATCAAACCTCGATTGTAGGGCCGCTTGCGATTGGCACTGGTACCAGTGAGTTCGCGGCAGATTCCTTCGGTGGACCACCAATCGGCTGGAGTTCTAATCCATCTGAAAGCTTCAGTTTAGTTCTCCCCTTTGATTACACCTAGGGTAGCCAACTGGAGACCTCCACGGCCACCTGGGAGGATAGCACCTTGAATGATCTCGGTATCACGCCCGGTACCTACAGTTACACGTGGGACACGGCAACGGGTACCGACTCGATCATCGTCACGGCGGTTGTTCCAGAGCCGGCGACCACCGCGCTGCTGATCGGGGTTCTATGCCTCGGGCTGGCCGCCTGGCGCAGATGCACAAAGGTTTAACCGCCTTCGCCGGCAAGGTCTGCTCGGCCATGAGCAGGCTCAAAACGGGTAAAACGCAAAGGACAAAGATCTTAGAATCTCGAGAAAACTTGAGGTGAAATGGGGAAACGCCGAAACACGTTCAAAGGAAATGAATCTATACCTGGAGAGCAGTGAGCTCCAGCCGACCTTTCCTGAGCAGCAAACCCACAATCTTTAAATTTTGAGTTTTTCCCGTTTTGGCTCCCCTCCCTTTTGCTCCCCTTTGACCCGTTCTGGTTTTCTATTTTGCCAGGTCGTCGGCCATTTGGAAAGACAGAGGTCTGACTACTCGGAAAAACATGAAACAATGGGCTGACCCCTGACTTTCCTTTGGAACAGTTCACCCGAGGAAAATAGAGGTTGTAGCAGATTGGTAACCGAGCAAACTCGGTTATGTGCAGAAGCTCGCGGCTATCTTTCTGTTGTTAGTCTTCTCTTTATCGTTATTAGCTGAGGCGGAGATTTCGGCGGCTTTCTTGAAATTTGAGGCTAAGGATTCTGAAAAGGTTCTCGCCCATGACCTTGGCGCATTCTTCGAATTTGCTCTCGGCATGCAGGAAGGCGTTTTGTTGGTAGATAGGAACCAAATGGGTGAAGCGTTCGACGAGCTGGGGTTGGGAGTGTCCGGAGCAGTAAGCCCCGAGTCCTTGGTAGCCATCGGAAAATTGACGGGAGCGAAGATTTTGATGGCAGGGAGACTTTTAAAGATCGGAGAAGAAAGAGTTGTGATCTGCAAAATCATGGACACCGGGACGATGCGTCTTGTCTCGGTCAAAGCATCTTTCGCAAACGAGGACGAAATCTTCGGCGCGGTAGATTCTCTTGCAGAGCAGGTCGCTGAGAAAATACTTGAAAATTCAGATGAGTTATCATCGACGGATCCGGACGAGACTTATCGGATAGAGCCTCTCTACGAAATGGCGCGAGAAATGAGTTTGCCAACGGTTCAAGTGTTGGTCGCGGAAGAGCATGTAGGGTGGCGCGTACCCGATCCTGCGGCCCAAACGGAATTGATCCGCATTTTGCGGGAAATCGGTTTCACTGTTCTCGATCCATTATCTACGGAAGATCCCTACGTTTTGATTACCGGGGAGGCATTCAATGAGGCTGATTCGAGATTTCGAAGTCTCATCTCATGTTGGGCAAGGGTAGAAGTTAAGGCGGTTCATTTGAGTTCTGGTGATATAATCTTTAGTGATGCAGATGATGCGACAGCTGTTGATACGGCTGAATTTATCGCGGGCAAAAGTTCCTTACAAAAGGCTGGTGGCAAGGTTTCTCCAGCATTGGCTAAAGCGCTGATAAAAGATGCGGGAAAATAGTTGGCACTTCATTGAATCGATATGTGCTCGATGAAGATGTTTAAATTCCTTTCAGGAACCTTTTTCACAATTTTTCTGTCGTGTGGTGCTCTTGGTTCGGAAGCAAAGAACGAGAATCTAGTTGTGGCAGTTGTATCTTCGGATTCCGAAAGAGATATCGCTGACCTGCTTCTTTCGGATCTTGCAGAATTAGATGGCATCTCATTGGTGGAAAGAAATGAGATCGACCGGATACGAAAGGAACTCGAGCTTCGCGATTGGTCGCTTTCCGCGGGAATCGAAGAATCTCGTTTTGTCGGCGCAAACGTCCTCGTTCTAATCGAGAGGCCCATCCCTGGAGAACCGGTTCTCCTCCGGGTTGTCTCGACTCATACGGGTGGGGTGCTCGGAGCTTTGGAAGTAGTAGAAAAACTCGCTCCCGACTGGTTCGAGAAGACTGCGGCATGGATTGCCGAGAGGTGTCGGCCGGATCGGGTGACCGGGGCTCCCGTTGTGGTGATGAAATTGAAATCGGCGTCTGGGAGCCTTGTAAACGAAATGCTCTTCAGCGCGAAGTTAGCTAAAGAGTTATATTTTCGTCCGGAGATTGCCGTCTTGGAAAGGTGGAGGCTCAGGGATGCGGTGTTCGAAAAACTTCTGAAAGATCCGAACGGGGAATTCGCTACGGCGCAATGGATGTTGGAAGGAAAAGTATTCGATCAAACCGAAAAGATCGAAGTTGAGATAGCACTCCGCGAGATTGGCTCAGAATCCCCTGTTTTCGTGCAAAAGTACGATGTTGACGACGAAAATGCGTCTTACACGAAGATCGCAGATGAGATTTCGGGGATTTTGGAAATTTCTAGGGAAGTCCCGGCTGAGGTTATTGACAAAAAGCAAGAGGTTTCGTCCCAGATCGAACGGGGAAAGTGGGCAATGAAGTGGGAGGATTACAATCAAGCAATCATTTCTTTTGAAAACGCCATCGCACTCGCTCCACGGAAAGATTCGGGCTTTGAGACTTACCTTGCGGCTGCATATTTCATGAGAGGATCTCATTGGACTGTAATTAGCCAGAGAAATAATAATGAAGATCGGTTTGAAAAAGGGATTCTTGATTTGTGTGCGGCCTTTGCTCTCCTTAACAATGCGACAGTCGACCCGTTGGACGTAAGTCCGTTGGTCTATGGACTATCGGTTGATATGTTGGTTGCACTGGCAAGATCACTGTCTGCGGGCGCGGCTCTTGATCCGTCAAGTATTGAGCTAAGGGGACATCTTGCGGATCTACGTAGATACTCGAGACAGGTATACAGGAACCTTCTGGCTGCGGAAAACTTGGACCCGCGTCTCCGGAAACGAATGATCTGGACAAGCTGGATCCCACAAAACTCTAGCACCCACGATTTTTACTCGACTGCACTTGCCGGTCTTATCTCGGGAGGCCTATGGGAAGAGTCCAAAGAGGCTGCGGTTGACTCATTGGTTGAGGCAACGGAGAGACTGGAGCAGATGTTCGGAGATTCCAAGGCATTGATTTTTGACACTGCGGTTTCGAGTCGTAGTGAAACTGATGCTTGGATCGCTCGCTGGCCGGGTGGGTTCGATCTACCCGAGGATATGGAATACTGGAGTGAAAGGGTAAAGGGCGAAGGTGGCTTGATCGAATTAATTCCTGCCTTGGCTGCTGTTAAGGCTGCAACTCCATGGGAGGGTTCTCCGTTCAGTAAAAACGATCCGGATGCTTTGGAGAGGGCGGCAAAAACGCTCGAACGGGTAATCTCGGACCAGATGGAGGAGTTGATAGAGCGGAATGACCCCTCGCTTGTGTATGCGGTTGCTTCCGAGATTAGTACTGCTTGGGAATTTTCGAAGTCGAGTCGTAAATATCAGGGTGCAAGGGAGTCGTTGGAATCAGCCTTTTTGGTGGCGAAATATAAGGTCCTGGATTCCGCGGAAAGCGTTGATGTAAGTGTATTCAATTCTTTCAATCATGCCGAGATGGTTTCTTTGGCGGACCGGAGTGAATTGAAAGAAGAAATTATGGATTCGATGAGGTCTCTGGACAGGGCGGAAAGGGCGGCTCTTCAAAGGGAGCTAAACGCACTGGAGTCAGTCCTTCCACCACCTCCCAACAGCGGGCCAATGCCAAGGTTTTTGGGGCCTCCCACCTTTTCCACGAAAAATGGACCTGAAGAGAAGATACAAAGAAGGGAAAAGACCGGAGAATTCGTTCGCTTGGAAAGAGGGTTCCCTTTCACAAGGGGTTTTCCGGAGGTCAAGATACTGGGGTCAGGGCAGGAACCTTCCCGCTGGCTCTTCAAAAATCGAAGCGAGGAATTCAATCATCCTAGTGTAACCCATTCTTTATCCTTTGGAGACGGGCGGATTTGGGTGGTCTGGGCATATGACAGTCGCTTGATCGTCGAGCATTTTGTTTTAGAAAACTTGTCCTCGACGCTGTGGCATCCACCGTTCATGAAGAGCGAACGATACTTTAGCGGAAATATCACGTTTTTGGACGGGAGGATTTACATCTACAGCAATCGAACTCTTTGGTGGACTACGACCGCAGAGGAAAACTGGTCCGTGTGGAGAATCAATCCCGGCAATCTTCCTAAGATGAGGATGTTTGACAGGAAATTGTTTTTAGTCAGCTCGAGTTCGATACAGGAACTTGAGCCTGAGAATAGGAGCATTCTTGTTATTGCTTCAGAAAGGTTGGGGATCGGCAATTGGGATGAACCGGCGACGAGTGGGCTAAAATTCATTGAAGAACCAGGGCTTAGCCCGGTGACAAAATTTTCCCCGTACTCGATGGAGGATGCAAAAGATCGGCGTGTTTTTCGAGAGATGGCCGAGCGAGGTGAATTGAGGACGGATCTGTCGGGAAAGGCTGCTTTCTGGATGGTTTATCAGGAGAGAGGACCGATGATTTCGCCAAAACGCTATGAGTTCAGAAAGCATGGTCCCGCCATAAAGGAGCTTCCTTCCATGAACTACGTCTTAGCCGCAGGGGCGGATTCTCAAGCGGTCTGGCTTCTGTATCGTGAAGAAGATGATTTTTTTCTTGGCATGGTGCCATGGAATAAAAGAGAAACGCCAAAAGAGTTTTCCATTCGGGTTCCTGAGTTTCCCGATACCCTTCTGGTTACTCCGGAAGCGGTTTTGATTTACAATCGAGATCGACTTCCGACATCAGTTTATCTTAAGGAGGACCTGCAATGATCGGACATCACTAAAGACTAGTATTTAGTTAGTTATTTAGCGTATTTACTGTCTGGTGTTTTTGTTACACCCGCACCTTCCTCAACTGAAACGATCCCACGTTTTCGCTGTAGGCTTTTACGAAGAAGACTCAAAAGGGGTCGGACGCAAAGGCAAAGGCTCAAAGGGGTAAAACGCAAAGGATAGAGATCTTGGAATCTCAAAAAAAACTTGAGGAAATGGGGAAATGGTGAGACACGCTTAAAGGAGATGAAACCATGCCCGGAGGGTAATACACTCCAGCCCACCTCCCGCGAGCAGAAAGCCGAGAACCATTAAATTTTGCGTTTCACCCCTTTTGCCTTCCCTCGCTCCCTTTCTTCCTAGTCAAAAGCCAAGACATGAAGTCTTTTTGGGTCCCCCGTTTAAATTTTCAAGGAATCTGATGGAGTCAGGCTTTCACTAGACACGAAGGATCGTGATCTCCTCTCAGTAATGATTTCAACACGGCCTATCGAAGACCACGCACGTCGCTCGTTTTGGGAATAGAGGAACTGTTTCGCCAGCATCAACAGAACCCCCCACAGCAGACCCTAACCTCAGCTAAGGTATTTTTCGTCTGGGGCGACGCAGCAAAGCGGCAGTGGCCACAAGACCAAATAGGAAAACGGAGGAACTCGGCTCTGGAACCAGAATGATGTCGACGGTAATGCTGTCCGAAAACGTCCCCCCAACGATGTAGGTCGATACATAGGTTCCTTCATTCAAGCCCAAACTGTCTAGAGTCTCGCCTGCCAAAAACGCAGACGCAGTCAGAGGGCTCACGCTGTCGTAGTTCTGAGGGACAAAAAGACTAAGACCATTCTGGTTCCCGAAAACACTAAAGCCAAAGGCATCTCCTGTTGCATCGAACATCGTTAAGCCGCCTAAACCCCAACCTGAGCTGACTTCCACCACTCCTTCCTCCGTAAGATACAGTTCGGTGGTGGCCGAGGACGGGCTTTCAGGAGCGAATAGGATCCGTGGCTCCTGCGGGTCGATTCGACCAGACTGAGAACCGGTCGAAATTATAGTAAATCCCGAGACACTCAACGTCCCAGCTCCGGAGAAACTGACACCACTCGCCTCTTCCTGAATCGTGATCACCAGGGCGCCTCTTGCAGCGAGAACCGACAACCCCAACCAAGTCGCATAGACAAATAGCTTCCGCAATCTCACGGAAGGATCGCAAACGGACCGATCCAGCGCCGTCAAGGTTAACCCAAACCTCTATGGAGTTTTTTGGACAAGGAAAAGCTGACCGGCCTCAAAGCACGCAAACTTTCCTCGGTCGAGCGCTGCTCTTTCTCGATTATCCCGAAGATCTCCCCCAAAGAAACCAGCCATCGAACTCGACCCGTTTTTGAGTCCACTCAAAGCTGGGCGAACGCCACACGCTTCTCACAGGGAAGGGTCAAAGGGGGAAACGCTGAGACACGTCTAAAGGAAATGAAACTATGTCTGGAGGGCAATAAACTCCAGACCACCTCTACTGAGCAGCAAGCCCAGAACCATTAAATCTTGCATTTGACCTCTTTCGGCGCCCCCACTCAGCCAAATTCTTCAGTCGCTTCTTGGTAAGATCGACCCAGCTTCAGCAACAAATCAACCGTCTTTCGTGCAGCATTCGTTCCTTTTCCCGCTTGGCGCATGACGGTGTATTTCCAACGGATATCGGGATCAGAAATTCGGACGTAGACCACGCCAGGCGGCGGGGATCCATCTACGTAGTCTGGAAGGAGACTAATCGCAGAATCGCTGAGAACGATCGAAAAGGACTCGCCCAGACTAGTCGCGTCCCGGGTAAACTTCGCCTTAAATCCCGCCTTCGCGCAAAGCTTCGAAATCCACGCGTTTCGACCCGGAACATGAGCGTCCGGTGCTCCGACAAATCGCTCACCGGCAAAATCCGCAAACGGGGCTTCCAACTCTTTCGATAGCCGATGGCCGACCGGCACTGCCGCGCAAAGGGGGAGCTCCGCCATGGTCTGCCTATGGTAGCGGTCTTCTCCGGTGGCTCCTTCCTGCCCGATCATCGCCACATCAAGCTCACCCTTTGCAAGTGCATCAAGTTGCTCCGCCGGGGTTAAATCATAGAGCGCCAGCTGCACCTCTGGACAGGCTTCACGAATCTCCTGCAGAATAGGGTTCAGGAATCGCGAAGCGGATAATCCGAGATATCCGATGCGCAAGCTGGCCACCTTACCCTGGCCTGCTGCCTGCACTTCTGACCAAGCTGCGTCATAGTCGAGCAATATCGACCGCATTCGATCCCGCAGCAGAAAACCCAAATCGGTCGGCCTGACCCCCCAATTTCCCCGTTCAACCAAAGAACCGCCCAGCTCCGCTTCCAAGGCCTGCAGCTGGCGTGTCAGGGTTGGCTGACTCACCCGTAGGCGTTTCGCCGCCCGATTCATACTCCCCTCCTCGAGCAGAACCAGAAACATGCGGATTAGATCAATCATCGATAGGGGTATACGAAAAACGTATAATAGAACCAACACCAGAACATTATCCAGAATCCCGTTCTCCTGCTATCGTTTCACCCTCGATAAATCCAAAGAACCAATTCTACAGAATCAGAAGAAAGGAAGTATCATGAAATTCGGACTCGATACCTTCGGAGACGTCACACTCGACAAAAACGGGAAACGCAACAGCGACGCCCAAGTCATCCGAGATGTCGTGAAGCAGGCAAAACTCGCCGATCAGGTGGGCATCGACGGATTCAACGTGGGAGAGCATCATCGTGACGACTACGCGATCTCCGCACCGGATACAGTCTTGGCGGGGATCGCAACGGCGACCGAGAACATCCAACTCGGAACCGGCGTCACCGTTCTTTCCAGCGATGATCCCGTGCGCGTGTATCAACGATTCGCGACGATCGATGCGCTCTCCAACGGAAGAGCAGAGATTACCGCGGGACGTGGGTCGTTCACCGAATCATTTCCTCTCTTCGGATATAAACTCGAAGACTACGAAGTTCTTTTCGAAGAGAAGTTCGCACTCCTCGTCCAATTGCTCAGAGAGGGCAAGGTGACTTGGTCGGGCAAAACCCGTTCTCCTTTAAAGAATCAGGAAGTCTTTCCGAAAACCGAGAGCGGCAGTATTCCGATCAAGCGCGGGGTTGGCGGTAGCCCTGAGTCCGTCGTTCGCACCGCCCAGCTCGGAGTGCCGATTACCTTCGCGATCATTGGTGGCGACCCGGCCCGTTTCGCCCCCATGGCGGAGCTTTATCGCCAGGCGTTGCGGCAGACCAATCAGCCCCAGCTTCCGATCGGCATTCACTCTCCCGGCCATATCGCAGAAACCGACGAGCAGGCAGCGGAAGAACTCTGGCCTCACTATGCCAAAGCCTTCGGCAGGATCGGACGCGAACGCGGTTGGGGTGAAATCAATCGCCAGCATTACGAAGCGGAGGTACAGCACGGTTCACTCTACGTAGGCTCTCCGGAAACGGTCGCTCAAAAGATTGCTTACGCCGTCGAAGCAGTCGGCGCTGACCGTTTTGACCTGAAGTACGCAACCGGTCCGTTGCAGCACGAAAAGCTGATGAAATCGATCAAGATGTACGGCACGCGGGTCATCCCACGAGTGCACGAAATTCTCGCCGAGAACGCCCGACCACAACTGTCTGCGTAGCAGCCTTAAAAGGGGTCAACGCAAAGGATAGAGATCTTGGGATCTCGAAAAAACCTGAGGTGAAATGGGGAAACGCTGAGACACGTTTAAAGGGCACTTCGATTAACCTATCCTACCCCTTTGATAACCGGCTTATACGGAAAGCTATTCGGCTGATCCTCAAAAGTGTCCGCAGGAGGCATGATATCTACCGGAAGGGCGTACGCTTTACCATCTGCTTCTAATTGGATCCTCAATGTACCATCAAAAAACTTCGGGGAATTCATTATTGCGTGCAACTTTCTTTCGTAAAACCACACGCCCAAGTCAGATTCGACTTCGATCCCACCGCGAAACCTTATTTTCGCTGATTCGCCGGGCGGGATCATTTTACGCTCTCTACCATTGGAAAGTAACAAGGTAGTGCCGGTATTGTTATAGACTTCGACATCCGTAGGGCGAGGGCATCCAACAAAGAGAAAGGTGACTAAAACAAGCGTGATTTTCGCAAATTTATTCATCCCAAAATCGAATTCCATCGCCAAGGGCTTGTCCACCTATCCGGCCTATTCCAAGAATACATCGATAACCGAGTCCAATGAGATTGAGCACAAAGACATGGGAACCCAGACCTTCATTTTCGGATCTTTATGGCGTCGCTAGCTGTAAAGGCAAGAGCCACGAATGATTTTTCATTGAGGTAGAACTGCCCGTTGCCGGGCAGTCCCCTCGCAGATCCCTGCGTGCGGTTTTCCCGCACAGGGCTCCTCGTGTCGACGCGCAGAGTAGAGATCAGTAGTATACTTGGAGTGGTTCAAGGATGGGTTGACAAGGCTTCACGTTCAGCTTCGGTTCGGGCAAACCCATGGTCGTCCACATTCGACAGAAGCCATCCCAGTCATAGCTGCGTTTCTGGCTCCTGCGGTTCAACCACTTATAGAGAAGCCGCTGGCACCCGTGTCGGTAACGACCGAGACTCCTGGCATTGCCGAGAACTCCATAGTAGTTATAGTGTCCCACGAGTTTGCTTCTGAGCAACGGAACGATCTTAGACAGCGGCAGGTTTCTGCTCCTTCGCACCCATTGTTTCATGGCCTGCAATGCGGCATTGAGCCTTTTCGGATGGGTTGCCATTCGAACGGTCTTCTTTCCCTTTCGGGTTTCAGACCAAAAGAAGACAAAACCCAGGAAGCCGAGACGCCCACTGCCCTTGACATCGAAACGGGTGAACTTCACCACTGCACTTTTTTCTTCCGCCAATTCCAGCCCGTAGCAGGCCAGCTGCTTTCTCAACCACAGGAGAAACCGATCCGCATCCTTCTTGCTGTAGAAGCCGCAGACAAAGTCGTCCGCATAACGCAGATAAACCACGTCGGCGTGCGCTTTGCTTTTCACATCCGACTCTATCCGCATATCGAGCACGTGGTGCAAATATACGTTCGCAAGAACGGGCGAAACGATTCCCCCCTGCGGAATGCCGGTTTCGGGATGGACGATTCGTCCGTCCTCTTCCAACACTCCGGCGCTTAGCCATTTTCCGATCAACCGCACAAAGGCTTCGTCATCGATGCGATTCGGAAGCATCTTCAGCAACTTCCGGTGGTCCATTTGGGTGAAGAAGCTTTTGATGTCCGCTTCCACGACCCAGTTGACCTTCTTGGACAATAACGCCTCTCGCAGTACTCCACCAGCCTCGCGCGCGCCTTTGCCCCTGCGATATCCCCAGCTCGTTTCCGTAAAATCCGCCTCGTAGATCGACTCCAGTATTCGCCGGGCCGACATTTGCACGATCTTATCTTCCACGGCGGGAATACCCAGTGGACGGAGTTTGCCGTCCGCTTTGGGGATGTACCTGCCCCTTACCAACTTCGCCCGATAGCTTTTGCTTTTCAGACGTTCCAATAAACCGGCGAGATTCATTTCGAGATCGCTCTCGTAGTCTGCCACGCTTTGACCATCCACTCCACTGGCAGCTCTTCGCCGCAACAGGTGGAAGCTCTCGCGCAACATCGCCACGTTTATCATCGTATACAAGCCTCCGAACCGGTGTCCCGGCTCGCGTGAGGCCTTCCTCTCTCAGTGCGTTCAGGGAGCTGGACACGCTTCGGCGGGGAACTATCGTTTCCCCTGCGTGAGTGCTTTGAACACTTTGTCGACCCGTCGATTCCTTCGCCGTGCCTGCGCCGCCGTAGCTAAGCGAAGGCGTGTGATCGGCCCTACCGTCTCGGACTACTACGGATCGATCTGACTCCTGAATGCTCATCGCTGCATCCTTCTTTTGGTTGGTGTGCCGCTACCTCCTCGGTGGAGGAGGCATCCAGGCCTCCCGAGTTCAAGTGCGTTTCCTTGTCTACATGCCACAGTCTTCGTGGACCCCGGCGGACCTTCCGGAGCAAACCATTGCTCTCCTTCCATGCTGGCTTCCGCTACTCTTAAAGCGTCGCCATCCGCGTTCTGTCTTTTTCGAGGCTGTATCAACTCTCGGGGTTCTGCGATCTCCCCTACGGCCTGCAGACTTCTCTGTGTACGCTTCGCAGATGCTGTTCCACCGCCCGTTGCCTCTCTTGCAAAGCTCACGGTTCGACCTCCTGTATCAGGGTCATTCTCTTTTGGCGATTTAGCTAACATCCGCGCAACACTCGATATATTATACTGGTTAGGTTTTTAATAGCCGGGTTCTTCCCCCGGCAGGAAACGCCTCGCTTTGCTCGGCGCACAAGAGTCAAGACTTGATGTCTATTGGGTCCCCCTGCCGGCTTTGATCAGGAGGAGCGGAACTTAGCAGTTAACAAACGAGCAAACGGCGATCCAGATGTAGTTTGCCACTAATTATTTCATTGCCTCCAAAAAATTAACCCCGAAATTGTTCCATGGCATGAAGAAATATTCCACTCTCCTTGCTTCCACGCTCGTCCTCGTCTTCAGTGCGGTGGGCGCTTCTGCAGTCGTCATCGCCGATTGGGACATTCAAGGTAACGGTCCCGGCACTTCATATATCGGCCCGGTTCCCTTGGGTTCAACCGCAACCGGGGTTACGGCGAGCACGATTACGACTGTGGGTGTTTCCAACATCAGCTCGACGGGAAACAAAATTAACTCGCTGGGAGGGAATAGCTGGGGCACTACCCCTTTCGACCCCAATGACGCGTATGTAGAATTTATGATCACCCCGGATGCGGGGATCACGTTGGACCTCGACACGCTTTATTTCAACCAAGCTCCGAACAACCTGGTTGGTTTTAGCGCGGTCTGGGAGTTGCGCTCTTCGCTTGACGGTTATTCTTCGGTGATTGCCACTGATAGTATCAACATCGGATTTCAGAACATCAACGCAGCTGCCGCTTACGACGCGGTTGTCTTGGGCTCTAATTTCGACGCGATCACGTCGTCGGTAACATTCCGTCTCTATGGAACCGGGTTTGATGGTTCTTCGGGACAGTGGTTCATTGCTAACCCGACAGAAGGTGACTTTTCGAACTTCACGGTTGAGGGGTCAGTCATCCCAGAGCCAGCGGTGACAAGTCTGGCTGCCGGTATCCTGGTCTTACTGGGCACCTGGCTGCATCGCTGCCGCAATCAGGCCTAGGGCCGCAGGGAAATCGACTAGCCTGCTTGCGGCGCGGACCCTGTAACACGTCGCGACCCTGTAGAAAGTCGCGTCGACCCTGTAACACGTCGGGTCTTGACTATTCACTAAATCACCATGTTAGGCCGACTCCCCTTTCTTGCCCTTGGGAGGCTCTAAAGGGGAGGCTCTAAAGGGGTCAAGGGAGGCTCTAAAGGGGTAGGGAGGCTCTAAAGGGGTGGGAGGCTCTAAAGGGGTCAAGGTAAACCACAAGGACATAGGTAACAGATAGCACAAGGACATCGGTAACACTTTGATGGCGAGTATGCCATGGAAAGAGACCGATGTAATGAGCGAAAAAGAGAGATTTGTAATCCTGGCCCGGACGGGTCGCTTCAGATTGAGTGATCTATGCGGTGATTTTGGGATCAGCCGAAAGACTGGGCATAAATACCTGCAGCGTTACGCAAGCGAGGGTCGCGCTGGATTGTCAGATCGCAGTCGCCGCCCTAAGAGTTGCTCTT
>JBCDMB010000040.1 GCA_038744685.1 Verrucomicrobiota bacterium | reverse complement strand
GATGCCAGTGTAGCCTCGGAACTCAGTTCCGGGGAGCGAGTTTTCTGAGAATAGATCCTCGTTTTGTTTTCATTCAGCGCGGCTTGCCGGAGCCTACGCCCTACCAATGCAACTATTTTCGAGAGAAGCTCCCAAATCTACTACTGTTGGGTCGTCTTAGTGATACTACGTGTTTTCTAGACGGTTCTCCTGTAGCTGGCCTCGCCGAGGCCGGGAGATGTCTCAGCTTCATCTCGTCTCCTGGTAAAACAAAGCGAGGTCAGTGACCTCATCCATAGATGTCTTTTCGGAGGATGAGGCTATTGACCTTCGGCACGTCGCGCCGAAGCCTCGTCGTAGTTGGAAGGTCGTAGAGAGACGGCGGCTCCGGCAATCACCCCCTTGCTCCTTGACAGGGAAAATTGCGAGAGTCAGGCTCTACGGTTTTCTTTCATCCATGTCCTCCGTTCAAAAGCACACCATTTCTGTTCTTGTGGAAAACAAGTTTGGGGTTCTTGCGCGCGTTGCCGGTATGTTTAGCGGTCGTGGCTTCAATATTGAGACGCTGAATGTCGGTCCGGTTCACCTGGAAGGTCTTTCGCGGATCACCGCCACCATCATTGGGGATGATCAGGCGCTAGACCAAGCCCTGAAGCAGCTCAACAAATTGGTGAACGTTGTCGAGGTGGACCACTTTGCCGAGGGCGGAGCGGTTGCCCGCGAGCTGATCCTGATGAAAGTCAGCGCCGATTCCAAAACACGACCGGAGATTATGCAGATATGTGATATTTTCCGGGCAAAGGTCATCGACGTGAGCCCCCATTCGGTGATTCTCGAGATCACAGGAAACAGTAATAAGATCAAAGCATTCTTCGATCTAATCACGCCGTTTGGTGTGAAAAAAATGGCCCGCACTGGAATAGTCGCTCTCGAACGCGGCTCTCTTCCAAAGGACAGTGCTTAACTTTTAAACCCACCAGAAATATGCCAGCAAAAGTCTATACTGAAAAGGACGCGGATCGTGAGATCCTGAAGGACAAAACCCTCGCCGTAATCGGATACGGTTCTCAAGGTCATGCCCATGCGCAAAACCTAAAGGACAGCGGTTACAAGGTGATCATAGGTCTCTATGCCAAGAGCAAGTCACGGGAAGTGGCGAAAAAGCAGGGCTTCAAGGTGTATGACACGGCTGAGGCCGTTAAGAAGGCGGACGTGATTATGGTCGGTGTTCCTGACATGCGGCAGCAGAAAGTCTTTGAAGAAGATATTGCTCCGAACCTGACCAAGGGAAAGACCCTCCTCTTCACTCACGGTCTTTCGATTCATTATGGTCTCATCGACGTCCAGCCGGACGTGGACGTCATCATGGTTGCTCCCAAAGGCCCGGGTCATGTTGTCCGCACCCAGTATCTCGAAGGGAAGGGCGTTCCCGCATTGATCGCGATTCACCAGAACCCTTCCCGCAAGGCCAAGAAGATCGCCCTCGCATGGGCGGATGGAGTTGGCGGAACGCGTGCGGGTGTGATTCAGACCACTTTCAAGGAAGAGACCGAAACCGACCTCTTTGGTGAACAGGCTGTTCTTTGCGGGGGTGCAAGCGCACTGGTTGCAGCTGGGTTTGAGACTCTCGTCGAAGCGGGATATCAACCGGAAATGGCCTACTTCGAGTGCCTCCATGAGCTCAAGCTGATTGTCGATCTGATGGTCGAGTCGGGAATAGCCGGTATGCGTTTCTCGGTTTCTGAAACAGCGAAGTATGGAGACATCACCAGGGGTGCACGGGTGATCAACGCGCAGACTAAGAAGTCCATGGCAAAGATTCTCAAAGAGATTCAGAGCGGGAAATTCACCCGCGAGTGGGTTCAAGAATATGAAGATGGCCTGCCAAACTACACCAAGACATTAAAGGACGGTGAGAATCATCCAATCGAGAAAACCGGTCGTCGTTTGCGCGGTCTGATGCCTTGGGTGGAGAAACGTAACCTCAAGGGTTCTCAAGCCAGTTACAACGGTTAGATCTTCTCGAGGGTCTGTCCTTCGATGAATGCGGAGACGGTGATCCTCGCCAGCCGGCGCAGCCGCCTCGCTCGCGCTCAAGCCGCCATTGTTGAACGCGCCGTCATCGACCTCGATCCTTCTTGGGTTACCGGTGTGTTGTGTCTAACGACCACCGGAGACCGAGAGGCATCGTGGTCTCTCGAGAAGCAGGGAGGAAAAGGCCTTTTTACAAAAGAGATCGAGGAGGCTCTTCTTGCCGGAGAGGCTGATCTTGCGGTGCACAGCGCCAAGGATTTGCCGACGGATATGCCAGATGGACTTTGCCTCGCGGCGTTTCTTCCTCGGGAGGATCCTCGGGATGTCTTGATCTTAAGGGAAGGGGTGAAGACTCCTTCGACGATCGCCACAGGAAGTCCTCGGCGCAGGGCGCAACTGAAGTTGATGTTCCCAGAGGCAGAGTTCTCGGAGATACGAGGAAACGTAGAAACCCGTCTGCGAAAGATTGGGGAGGGAGCAGCGGACGCTACTGTTCTGGCGGCTGCGGGATTGTCTCGGTTGGGCATCTCGAAGATGGAGGGTTTGCAGTTTCGAAAACTTCAGACGGATCAAATGGTTCCTGCCTGCGGTCAAGCCGCTATCGCCATTCAAACCAGGGAGGAGGACAAGGATCGGTTTCAACCGCTCTCTGATCCGGATACAGAGAAGGCAGTTCTCTTGGAGCGTAGCTTTCTCAAAGCTCTTGGGGGTGGTTGCCATACGGCTTTCGCCGGATATTCGGACGGAGAACAGTTTCACGCCTTCCACGAAGATTTTGGCCATCGTGTAGAAGAGCTACCGAGTGCGGAAGAGGTGGATGATTTCTTTGCGGATCGGTTTTCGGATTGGGTGACAGGGTAGGGCGCAGGCTCCGGCAAGCCGGGCAGATCGAGAATGAAACCGGTGTCGATTACAAGGTACTGTTTGTCAGTCGAAGTAGGACAATTCAGGAATTTCGGAAATCGAAGTTCGTTTGTTCTATTATCAGCGCGGCTTGTCACAGACTACGCCCTACCAGAGGCGGTTGCTTCGATTCATCCCGTTTTCGTCTCGTAAAAAGGTTTTGTCGAAGGGTAACGTCGTTTGATGGCGAAGAGTTTGTCAGGAAAACGAATTTGCATCACGAGGGCGCGGGAGCAGTCAGCGCGGCTTGCATCTCTACTCTTGGAGCAGGAGGCGGAAGTCGTTGGGCTTCCTTTGATCGAAGTCTATCCATCAAAGGAGCGGGCAGTTTTGGAGGAGGTGCTCGAGCAGCCGGGTGTCTATGATTGGATCGTCTTTTCCAGCGCCAATGGGGTGAAGTTTTTCTTTGAGGCTTTGATCGACCGTTGTGAAGACCTGCGTTCGATTGGCTTCGCCCGAATTGCCTGTGTTGGAAACGCTACGGCCGATGCGGTCAGGTCCTTACGGCTTCGCGTAGACTTGATTCCAGAGGAAGCAACGGGCGACGCGCTCGCATCCTCCTTGGTGGAGTCGGGTAGCCTCGACAACGCCAGAGTTCTGGTGGTCGTCGGCAACCGAAACAGGGATACGCTGCCGCGGATTCTCGAAGAAAATGGGCATGCAATCGTCGACATCGCCGAAGTGTATGAAACTCGTCTTGCGGATCTCTCGAAGAGTGGAGTAGCCAAGGAGTTTCGCCAAAAGGGTGCGGACGCGATTTTGTTCACGAGTGCGAGCACAGTGGAGGCATTTGTCGAGCAAGCAGAGTCGCTGAAACTGGCGGCGGGAGCAGCGATACCCAAGGCCTTTAGTATCGGACCGATGACTTCCGAAGCTCTCGCCAGTGCTGGAATCCCGCTCCATGCCCAGGCCGTTGATGCTAGTCTCGGTTCCTTGGTAAAGGTAGTTGCTGAAAAACTACAGTGAGCGGAGAAATCGAGATTAAGGTCTGCGGGCTCACTTCCGTTGCGGCTGCACAGCAGGTAGTTCGCTTGGGTGCCGAGTATGGAGGGATCAACGGCTATCCACCTTCCCCTCGTTTTATTGATGGTGAACTTGAGGAAGAAGTTCTCAATGAATTGCCCAAAGGCTCGCGGATTTGGGTAACGGTTGAGCCGTCGCTTGCATCCGCGAAAGAGGCGCTCCGGCGAGGGTATGATTTTGTTCAGATTCACTTTGATCCGAAAGGGTCGTTTTCTCCGAAGGACCTCGCATCCGCAGTGGGCAAGGGGAACGTGTGGCTCGCCCCCCGCCTCGCGGATCCTCTCGATTTTTCAGAGGAGTGGATTGGCCTCGCGGATCTTTTCCTGATCGATGGATTTTCTCCAGACAGAGTGGGTGGGACCGGGAAGCGGGTCTCCGGTCAATCGTTTCGGGAACTGGAGAGTCGCTATCCGACCGAGAAGTTTTGTATTGCGGGCGGGATCGCCCCGGGGAACGTCGAAGAGGTCATTCGTGAGAGCGGAGCCGAAAGGATCGATGTAAATAGCGGAGTGGAAAGTGCTCCTGGCGTAAAGGACGTCGGGAAGCTGGAGGAATTGTTTCGTTTGGTTCGTCGGTAGGAGGAAAATCTCACGGAAAGACCTAATGATGAAAGCAGGAATCAAGATACTTGCGGTAATTGTTTCTGGTGTTCTCTTGGTCTGGGTATGCGTTGAGATTTGGGTCGTTCGACCTTCATGGCCGGAACTGACCGAGGGGCAAAAGTCAGAGTTGTTGAGGATCGTCGAGATGAATCGCTATTCCGAAGATCGGGAACTGAGAGAAGACGAGATCAGTGAGGAACTTCGGGATATAGCACCCTATGGGATCTGGATAGAAAACGGTTCCGTTGTCGTTCTAGTAAGTGGTGGCGGAATTGGTCCCGGTTGGGGATATTTGATATCTACTGACGGAAGGGCGCACACAGGAGATCAATATCTTTACAGCCCCGACCCCCGCTTCCAGCGTTTTTTGCAGGATCGCTGAACTGCGCAAGATTCTGGTTTTCAGTATCTTGGGGGTTTATTTCGATCAGCTGTGTTCCGTCGATCTAAGTTTGGGTATCTGCAATTTCCTTAGTATCGTGCCGCGGACATCGGGGCCGATGTCCCTCCAAGGTTTTAGATTCCTGGAGGGACGCCGGCCCCGGCGTCCGGTTTTATCGTAGCTCTACGCCGGACATCGAGGCCGATGTCCCTCCAGATTGGCTACTAGTTCTTCTCCGGTTCGCTCTTGAAGAAAGGAATGAGCTGTTCGGCGTGGCCCTGAATGATACGGGCAACCTGTTCAGGAGGTAGGTTGGGACTCCTCTTTCTATGAACGATGAAGATCGCTGCGAGCATTGCCACTTCGATATCAACGACTTTGGCAGACTGCTCCATGAGTTCGGACGCCATCCGTAGGGCGTGTTTTTCGACCTTTTTGTATTGGTCAAAGGCTTCTTCCTGAGGTGTTGCGGCCATAGGGCGAGAAAGCGGGTTACCGTGACGGTGGTCAATTCGGTATTTTGTCGCGCACGGGCGGACTTGGATTCGCAAACGATAGAATCCATGCTTTCAAGGGGATTCTGCGGTAACGCAGAGGCTCTAGGTCCCTTCCAAGATCTTGCGGAATCCTACTGGATCGTCTGCTTTAAAAAAGGCCGTCCCACAAACGAAGGTATCTGCTCCGGCTTTGGCGCATTGAAGTCCAGTCTCCGAATCTACCCCACCGTCTACTTCGATGCGAAATGAGTATCCACCGGATTTTCTGGTCTGGGCGGCTTGCTGAATCTTCTCGAGAACGTCTGTCCGGAACGCCTGTCCACCGAAGCCTGGCTGAACGGTCATCAATAGCAAGAGGTCGATTTCGGATAGAAAGGGAACAGCGCGCTCAAAGGGAGTTCCGGGGTTAAGAGCGAGGCCTGCCTTTAGGCCTTTCTCACGGATTGCCTGGAGCGTTTTTCGGATGGGATAGAACGGTTCGACGTGAATAGTAATCAATTCCGATCCAGCATTGGCAAATGCATCGATCATCAGATCTGGTCGATCCAGCATCAGGTGGGTATCAAAGAAAAGGTCGGGCGCGATCTTTCGAGCGTCTGCCACCGTCTGGGGACCAAAACTGAGATTGGGAACAAAGTGCCCGTCCATGATGTCCAGATGGAGCCACTGGATTTTGGCTAATTCTACTCTGGAGAGTGCGTCCGAAAGGTTCGCGTGGTTTCCAGCGAGCAGAGAAGGCGCAAGAATACGAGTGGGAGTTGAATCTGAATCGGACATTGAAAGAACTGCTGCTTAGTCGAGCTTGTCGGGATTCACAAGAACTGGTCCTTGAAAGTGTGCACCGAACTCTTTCTCCAGGAGAGTTTTGATTTCGGTGGGGGTTTTCGCGAGGAGGGCGTCCAGCTCGTTGGTGGAAGAGGGGAGTTCGGAGGCTCGTGCGACCTCGGCCTCGAGATCGATCTTGGGGTTTGGTTCAGAATTCAGTTGGGATGAGGCTGTCTCCGGTTCCGCAGCCTCTTCTTCCAGTGGTGCGACCGCCTTCGCAACTTGAGGCGTGGAATCGGTCTTGACCGACTCTTTCTTCGCCGACTCCGGTGCTACCTTCGGTTCACTTTTTTTTTTGACCCGCCGGATCGTTTTCGGCGAGGTCGCTGATGCGGCGAATAACGCTATCGATTGGTCGGGTCCTTGCGTGATCCACTGCACGGAGGAGGGTTACCTCAAAATTCACTTTTTCGGAGAGACCCTTTTGGACAGACCGCTCTCCAGCCTTGAGGGCGTCGAGAATACGAAGGAGCGGTTCAGTTTCGAGCGAAGGCCCGAGTTTGTCGCTTAGTCCGCCGTTACGAATCGAGTCAAGAAGTGAGCTTCTGACTAGCGACGAAAGATCAAGGAGTATTCGAGAGAGATCCTTCCCTTCTGATGAAAAGCGGTCTGCGCAAGTGATCAGAGTCCCGTAATCGCTCTCGGCGAGGGCTCGTCCCAAAGTCGCTAGGTCGGATTCTCCGGCCATCCCGAAAACTGAGAGAACGTCAGCCTCGGTCACATTCGTGCCACAGAATGAGATGAGTTGATCGAGGATTGATTGCGCGTCTCGCATGCCACCGTTGGCCAGTTTTGCGATCGCTTGGAGGGATTCTTCTTCGACCGCAATCGCTTCCGATTCGGCAATTTCCGCCAAGCGGCCCACAATCTCCGTTTCGTCAATCGGGCGAAATTCAAGACGCTGACAGCGGGAGACGATAGTCGGAAGGACCTTGTTACTTTCTGTAGTCGCAAAGATGAATTTTACGTGCGACGGCGGCTCTTCAAGGGTCTTTAGGAGGGCATTGAAAGCTGCGGGTGAGAGCATATGCACCTCGTCTATGATGTAGATCTTGAAGGGGCATTGGGTAGGACTGTATTGGCAGTCCTCGCGGAGGTCGCGGACTTGATCGACCGAGTTGTTGGACGCACCGTCAATCTCAATAACATCCATGCAACTTCCGCCCATAATCGCCTGAACCATGTCTGATTCAGGATCAAAATCTACTGCTGGCGCATCTGCACCGTTGAGGGCGCAGGCGAGGAGTCGAGCAGTGCTGGTTTTTCCGGTTCCTCTCGGTCCGATGAAGAGGTAGGCGTGGGCAATCCGCTGCCGCTCAATAGCGTTGGATAGGGTTCTGACGATGTGCTCCTGGCCGACGAGGTCGGCGAACTTTTTGGGCCGCCAACGCCTCGCAATTACCTGATAACCACCTTCCACTCTCTCAAGGTGGAAAGGACCTCACCGCAGCGCAACGGAAAATGCTTAATCTGCTTAAAGTTCCCCTAGATCAGATTCTAATAATCGTGGCGTCGAGTCCTTTGAACTGCTTGAACGCTTTATCTAGCGTCACTAGTTGAAATCCAGACTGGTGAGCAAAAGCCGCCAACCATGCATCCATCCAGAGTTTCGGCGAAGCAGTGTCAGGTGTAGCCCAGAGCTTCCAACGTTCGTCTATGCCGGATGGTTCGTTTGCCATAGAAATGCGATCATCCGTTAGAAAACTATCCACGATTTCCCATGACTCTTTGTTCGATAAAGGATCGATACCATATGGTAGTAAAACGGCCCTCGTTGTTAGAAGGCGCATCAAAGACTGTTTAGTCAATCGGCAGAAAAATACCTCTTCAGAAGAGGTCTGGGTATCGAACCAATCTTTTGCCACTGCATGGTAGGAGTGCCCCGAAAGCGTTAGTGCAAGCCAGATATTAACGTCCGGGAGTTTCATCCACCCAATCTTCTTCCTGCTTATTCAGAACGTCCGCGATCTGCTCTGGATTCAACTCAGTAACGGATTTCGAAAGTTCACATTGAATCAGTGGTAACTGAACGCGGCGACTATTCGTATCTTTCGCTTGCTCGGTTAAGCCTTTTCGGAAGACCTCTGCAGCTACTTCACGAAATTTTTTTCCCTCTCGAACTGCTTTTAGCTTCATCCGTCGGACCAAATCATCGGGAAGATCAATCGTAGTTTTCATCTACCCATATTCCCAGTTTACCAGCTTTCTGGCAAGTTTGATTGGATAGCGAATGGCTAGGTCTTTCGCATTGATAGATCAGCGGAACTCACGGGTCTCGTTAATCGTGAGATTAAGTTTTCTCACTTGGGTAGATCACACCGATTTCGGCTCTCCATTGATCGAGGGCCTTCATGTTTCCCAAAGTGTCCTCTGGGGTCATCGCTGGAGACTTAAGAGCCTCTCCAGAGAGATACTCAGCGAAGACATCTGCTTCATAGGAATAAAGGTCCTTGGTGTCGGGATTTTCCGGTAAGATCGAAGCTTTCCCCGATCGATTGATCTTGATCGGCCCACGGCAAAACCAAGGAGAGCTGAGAACAAGACTTCCTTCCGTGCCCTCAATGATGACTTGATTGGCCGCATTGACCTCAAGGGATGCGAATAGTTCGGCAATTACTCCGGATTTGAATCCGAGAACGGCGGAAGTGGATGTATCGACTTTGGTAGTGGGATGAAGGTTGCCGACTGCTCTTATTTCGTATGGCTCGAGAAAACCGACGCCGTTTGCAACACCCGCAACCAGTCGAGCGAGGGACATAGGATAGCACCCAATATCGAGAATTGCTCCACCTCCTAAAGCTGAGTCGAAGAGACGGCTTTGGGGATTTGGTTCAGCGCGAAAACCGAACTCTGCCTGAACTCTGCGCACCTCCCCGATGCTGCCCTCCCGAATCAACTGAACCAGCCGCTTGGTCTGAGGATGGCAGCGATACATAAAAGCTTCCATTACCTGAAGGCCATTCTTCTCTGCCACCGTAAAGATCTCCTTGGCGTCGGCGTGGTTTATCGCGATCGGCTTCTCGCAGAGCACATGTTTCCCTGCTGCCACCGCCTTTACGCACCATTCCCGATGGAAGGTGTGTGGAGTGGCGACATAAATGGCGTCAACATCCGGATCACTAAGAAGCGATTCGTAATCACCGTGGCCCTTTGCTCCCCGAGTATTTATTCCGTTGAGGAAGGCGGATGCTCTGGAATGACTCCGGCTACCTACAGCGACTAGAACTCCTTTATCCGAATCGTGGAGACCTGTTGCAAATTTTTGGGCGATGGATCCAGGTCCCAGAATTCCCCATCGGATGGGCTTGGACTTCATTGCAAAACAAACCGATAGGGCTTCTTAGCCCACACTGGACCTGCGTAATCAATTCCTATTCGCGGAGTCTTTTTGATTTTAGATTTCGACACTTTGATTCCATCGGTGACGAAGAATCCGGAGGCTGAATCTGCTTTTTTCCTGTTTGCGTCACCTGTCATGCCGATGGCTTTGGTGAGCTTTCCCGGTCCGTCAAACTGGCCAGCCCCACGGATTAGAACCGCGGCTGGATAGTCCTCCGGCCCGACTACGATGTTGGCTAACCAATGCACTCCATAACAAAGATAAACGTACCAATACCCTGCGGGTCCAAACATCACCTCGCTCCGTTTTGTTCGCCCACAGTGAGCGTGACAGGCCTTATCCTGCGGTCCATCGTAGGCTTCCACCTCGTTGATGAGCAAAGATTCCCAAGAGTCTTCTTTTTGGAAGACAAGCTGCTTGCCTAATAAATCGCGAGCAACCGTAAGTGTTGGCCGGTCGTAGAATGGCTTATTAAACTCTGCGGATAACACAGCGGGAGACTCGATTCCTGGAAGGGTCTCTGTATCCGGAGAAGATTGCAGATCAGGAGTTTAGGACAGCGAGCGCCGCTGAGGCGTTCTCGGTAATTTCGCTCCAGTTTTCTTCGGCAATAGCCTTTTTTGTCGCGATCCAGGTTCCGCCGACGGCAAAGACCGATGGAAGCGAAAGATAATCCTTTAGATTTGTAAGACTGACTCCTCCTGTCGGACAGAATTGGATGCCGAGACTCTGGTAGGGTGCCGCTAACGCCTTCAGTGCAGAGGGTCCTCCAAGGCTACCGGCTGGAAAGAACTTTTGGTAGCTGCATCCGTGGTTGAACGCGTTTTGTATATCGGATGGGGTGGCAATTCCCGGGATAAAGGGAATGCCTGCATCCCGAAAGATCTGGATGATGGCTGCGTCGGTCCCCGGAGCCAGTCCGAATTGGCTTCCAACGTCGATTGCCTTCTTCGCCTGGTCCGAAGTGACAACGGTTCCCGCTCCAACGGCCATCTCCGGAAATTTTCTGACAATGCGTTGAATGGACTCCGCAGCGGCTTCGGTCCGAAAGGTGATTTCAACGACTTTCAAACCTCCTTTGAGAAGAGCCTCTGCTAGTGGTTCCGCGTTCTCGGCATCTTCGATAGCGATCACGGGAATGATTGGATGAACTTTTGGATCAAACATGAAGGCGGAAGAAGATAGATGGCTTTCTAGAGTCTGAGAAGACCTTAATTTTAGCCGTTTCCAGAGTGTTACTCTCCGTTCACGTCAAACCTCTACGGGTATCTTCCCATTCAATCCTAGTTTGATCTTCTTGAATTCTTCCTTGTCCAGAGCGTGTGGTCATCGCAGCTTTCGGAGATTTCCATGAAGCCGCTTTTGTCTATAAACCCTTGGGCAATTCTTCGGTATCTGGAATTTCTCCTCGGAGAAGCTTTCCAATCGCGCCGGTTAGCCGGAGATAGAAGTCGGGCTCTTGGGGGGCATAAGTGAGAAAGCGACTCTTACCCACAGGGGGATTGTCGGTCACTTTGAAGATCTGGGTTCCCTCGTCCATCTCGTCAAACATGGCAACGTAGAGCGTGTCAGCTCCAGCTCGTTTTGCAGCCACTGCCTGAGACCAGAGGAAAAGCCCTCCTTCCCGCGGAATGTGATCGAATTTCGCGTCCTTGTGGGCGTAACGGTTTGCCCAGCTAAATCCCGGGAAAGCGAGCGGCATGTAGTGAACTCCATTTTCGTCACACCATTTTTGATCTTCGGCGACGATCGTCTCGCCTCTCTCCAAAGCCGTCTTGGAACCACCAAATCGTCCGACCTTCCAGGGCAGGAGCACATCGGCGCTACGAATCAAGTCGTGAAACTGCGGGTCGCTTACAGCGTCTCGATCAAGGGTTCGCCAATACGTGGGAACACCAAGCATAACGGTGCAGCCTCCGTATTTGGGGTCATTCTTTAGAAAATCAATCAGGGTCTGAACTTCATCCAGCGTGTATTTGCGTCCATCAGAAAACCCAACGCCCCAAATGGCTACGAGCGGTTTTCCGTCTTCGTGGAGGTAGTTTGGATCATTTAAAATATCGAGTCGATCAACAATGCCGCGCCAGTCGTCCATCACCATCGGCATTTCGCCATGACGGACACCGGTCAAATCATACATGATCGCAAACGAACGGTCGTGTGCCCGAGCTCCTTCCTGAACGTATTCGAGAATCTTGTTGTTCGAGGGCTGCAAGAGTTCCCACTGGTGGTGTCCCCCCTCGAGGACATCGTGAGCGAACCGCTGGAGAAACACTCCGTCGATTCCATATTCTTTCATCCATTGAAAATGTCGGCCGATTGTTTGCTGATTTTGGGATGTGAAAACGTAAGCAGGGTTGCCATCCTCTAGGACGAATGGCGTCACGTATTTTTCCGAGTCCGTGAGTTCACTCATATCCGGCCAGTAATCGATTCCTACCTCACCGGGCTTAAACTGTTCGTCAAAAGTCTCGTAGTGTTCCCATCCTAAACCAGACCCGTCTGTCGGAGTGCGGTACCACCCTTGGTATCCTGCAAAAACTTTTCCGGAAAGACCGTCGGCAGCAACAACTATTTTCTCCGAAGGCGCTTCAACATCCGCGCTCCTCAGCGACGGAAGAAGGCCCACGAAAAGAAGGGAAGAGAGTAGAGTGTGTATTCTCAATTGCATTTTTCTTTCACGAGTCTAAGAGAGGTTTTCAGTAAGGCGAAGGTGCTTGGTGCGATCGGTCCTTGGGCGTGCTCAAGCACTCTTACTTGTTTCCAGAATAGCTCTTTGGGAAATCGGATGCGATTCGCTGGTAAGTTCTTTGACTCCTGCCATGGGGTCTGCGCGAGCCGTTCCGGGATTGCTCTTCGTTGGTAGGTTACGCCACCAAAAATAGTACACCCCAACCGCAGCGATTAGAAAGACTGGTAGCGTAAGAAAGAAAGAGGTGTAGGATTTAATCATCAATTGCATGGGAAGAAGGAAGATCGTAATCTGCGCCAGCATAACGAACGGCACTGAGATGATGTCGTTTTTATGTTCCTTCGACCACACCTTGAACTCCTCTGGGTCAATTTGCGCCTTCAAAGGGCGCCACCAGCCAAACGGCCTGGTGGTTTTGTAGAAGTTTAAAAGGATCGGCATTGGTGTTGCAGGAGTCAGGTAGGAAAGGCCGACGGTTCCGATCACGGAGATACTGGTCATCGTGATGAACAGTGGAACCTGCCCGAGATCCGGCCAGATAGCATACTGAACAACTGCTGCGATACCGCCCAGGGCGGTGCCTCCGATCTGACCCCATGCGTTACAACGCCACCAGTACAAACGAAGCACGTAGGGCCCAATCGATCCGGCGGTCAGACCCATCAAAAACCATTTCCAAATCTCATCGATGCTCTCAGCGTAGATTCCGATGAAAAACGCCGCACCCACAATGAAGGCAGAGGAAAGATACGCCGCTCCAATCAGCTCTTTGTTCCCAGCTCTCTTGCGGAAGGTCGTTTTATAGATGTCCTTCACAAACTGCGCGGACGTCTTGTTCACTTCTCCTGTCAGAGTCGACATCATCGCAGCAAGCATCGCGACGATAAGAAAACCTCTAAGGCCGGTGGGGATGCTGTTGAGGAGCACGGCCGGTAGAATCTGTTCGGGATTGACGCCGCCTTCATAGGCGACAACCACCAAACGCTTTTGCCAGTCGGTTCCGAGGGAGCTTTGTAAGCGTTCGATGAGAAGAGGGTTCTGCTTCTCGGGTGCATTGACGATACTGGTGGTGAGCTCATTCCAAAGACCTTTGTTGTCCACGATCTCCGGATGGTATTCCTTGATTGCTTCGACCGCTTCATCGGTCTTGCTCATATCAGGAAAGAGGTTGCTCACGAGAAAAAGCCCCATGATTGCAAAACCCATCATCATAGGCCACCGAAACGCTACGGTTATCCCCTGAAGCATGGACTGAAGTCCGCAGTCCCGGTCGCTCTTCGCGCCGAAATACCGGTTCTCGTCTCCCGTGCCCGGGCCGTAGAGGACATTGCGCAGCAGGTAGAAGAAAGCGATCCAGATGAGAAACTCGTAGTCCCCATAGCCAGCAGGCATCTCCGTTTGCCATTTGGGGAGTGTCTCTGTCCATGTCGTATTACCGGTGACGGATTCGGCAAGATTGCCAATAAACCCAACATCTGGGACCATCATAAATGCCATCACGGAGACCACGACACAGGAGATGAGGACGATTCCCCCTTGGACCACATCGGTAAGGACGACTCCGTAGAAGCCCGCCATCATCGTGTAGATTGCGCAGGATCCGAGGATGATCCCGGTAACCACCATTGGAGAGTAGGGAATAAACATTCCAACGAAAAGGCTGGTTCCCCGAACGAGATACGCAAGGAGCACGATCGTAATCAAAAAGGTTGATGCCGCTTTAAAGACCCGCATCAGCTTTGCCTCCGCTCCCGTTCCAAATCGGTAGGCGATCCACTCGGCCCCTGTCATGCAACCAGAACGGCGATGCCACTTACCTGTATAACAAATCAGAAACGCAAGAATCAGAACGGCACCCCCTCGAAATTCTACGAATAAGCCTTTCGGTCCAAGCATGTAGAGGAACGCTGTGATAATCATGGTTCCTGTGAGGTCGAACCACATCGCCATCCCGGCCATGCCGAGGAAATACCAAGGCAAAGAACGACCGCCGAGGAAATAATGGTCGAGGCTCTTGGACGCCTGCTTCGTCATGTAGAGACCAACCCCCATCGTGATAAAGAGGTAGACAACGATAATGGTGATATCGATCGGGTTTAAAATAGACATAGACCTAGACGGAGTGGAGGTAGGGGTTCTTAGGAATTTGGATCAGGCAGTTTTGTAAAACAGTTATTTTGTTGGTTGAGCTCTTTGGCGAATAAGCCCGTGTCGCGAAGAATTTTAACAGTGAAAATTCTTCTTTCTGGAGGGATACCACAGGGCGGGGCACGGGCTGGTGTTTATCTGTGAACAAAACGAACAGGGTAGTTTGAAGGATTTAAATAGAAAAACGTTTAATCTTTCGGGCAAGGGTTTTGTCTAAAGGGGGGAATGGCCCTTACTTGGCATTCTTCACTTTCGCCTTCGCGGGCGGTCCGATCGACTTTCGGGTGACTAGTTCTACCGGCAAAACCACATTTCTCGCGGGAATCTCGGGAGAAGCGATTCGCTCCAAAATGAGTTTCGCACCAATCTCAGCAATTTTTTGGCGGTCCACCCTTACGGTGCTGATTGGAGGTACCGCGCTCTGACTCAGATCATCATCGAAACCGAAGACACTCATGTCGGCCGGGATTTTGTATCCATCCTCTTTAAGGCGAACCTGCATTTCGGAAGCCAACGTATCATTGACAGTTACGATTGCCGTAGGTCTCAGTTTTCGCTGTAGCGTCTTTTTAAGCTCTGAGTAAGCGCCGAAAGTCTCTTGGAAGTTCCGCAACGCAGGACAAAGGGTTGGCGGCAATTGATGGGCTTTTACGCCATCTTCGAAACCCGCTTGCCGCTCGCTCGCGTTGTGACCGTCCTGCTCATAGGCCATAAAGGCAATCCGTCTGTGCCCAAGAGAAACGAGGTGATCCACAATCTGGCGTGTCGCCCCAAAACCGTCGGTTGTGACAGAGTCCACACGAACCCTTGGGCGAAAATTATCAATCAGAATCAATGGAATACCGTAACTGTTGATGGTCCTCACCACGTTTTTTGGAAATTGTCCCAGAAGGATAATACCGTCTACTCCCCCCTGGCTCACAAATCTGGGTGGTTGATCGACCAGATTCTTTCCGTCGAGACCGGGTAGGACTAGGTTGTAGCGGGCGTTCTCAAGAGCTTTCGAGAGAAATCCGAGAATGTCGGCATAGTAGATGTTTCTAAAAGCAGCTGCGCACGACGGATAAAACAAGAGTCCAATCGATTCATTGAGTCGGCGACGTAGGTTTCTTCCTGCAGAGTTTGGTTGATACCCGTGTTTCCGGCAGATCTCCCTGACCCGTTTGCGAACTTCCTCGCTGATCCGCCCTTTCTGGTTCAGGGTGTTGGAGACCGTAGCAATCGAGACGCCAGCAATTTCGGCGATTTCTTTAATTGAGGTTACGCTTTTTGGTTTTGGCTTCGCCACCATATCAGTTCGAAAGAGAATTCGGCCGAACTCAACACCTAAAGTTCCATGAGCGAGTTCGTAACTTCTCTTACTACCCCGTTTTTGACCGGCAGAAACTGGAGAACCAAAAACCTTGTCGATTCTTGTAATTTTCGCTTCTAGTCGACTGCCTCTCGCTTCGTGTCGCAGAGTTTTTGCTAGCAGGAATCCTGTTTGCTGGATAGTTCAGTAGAGTCATGAGCTTATCTGTTTCCTCCGTTGCTGATTCACTACAAACCATCCGCAATCGTGTTGCCGAAGTGGTGGTTGGTCAGGAGGACCTTTTGGAGCGTTTGCTTCTGGCTCTGTTGTGCAACGGACACGTGCTTCTGGAAGGTTTTCCCGGTGTCGCAAAAACGCTTACCGTCAATTCTTTGGCAAAAGCGATTCATGCTGAGTTCAGCCGGATTCAATTCACGCCCGACCTTTTGCCGGGAGACCTGACTGGTAGTTTGGTGTACGATCCAAGCCAACATACATTCTATTCTGAGAAAGGGCCAATATTCGCAAATATTATTCTGGCCGACGAAGTGAATCGAGCGCCTGCCAAGGTTCAGAGTGCTTTGTTGGAAGCTATGCAGGAAAAACAGGTCACTCTTGGAAAGGAGACCTTTGCGTTGCCGAATCCATTTTTTGTCCTGGCAACTCAAAACCCGATCGAACAGGAGGGCACTTACACGCTTCCAGAAGCTCAGGTGGATCGTTTTATGTTCAAACTCCGGGTGGGTTACCCCTCGATGGAGGAGGAGCACGTTGTCATGCAGCGAATGGCCCGGACGGAGCCTGCTACGAAAATCGAACCGGTTTTCGAGATCAGTAAACTGTCGGACATGCAAGCGGTTCTAGACGGGGTTTTTATCGATCCAAAAGTCGAAAAATATATCTTGAGGTTGGTGGATTCGACGAGGCACCCAGAGAAGTATGATCTCGAGATTTCTCCCTATCTCCGATTCGGAGCCTCTCCCCGTGCCTCTATCTTTTTGTCACTTGCAGCCCGTGGTCATGCGCTTCTGCAAGGTCGGGATTATACGACACCACAAGATGTAAAGGATGTTTCCCGCGATGTGTTCCGACATCGCTTGTCGATTTCCTATCGAGCCGAAGCAGAAGCGATTTCCCCGGATCATCTTCTGGATCAGATTCTGGCCAAGGTTCCAGTAAGCCACGAGGCGTAGCCAGGTTTAGAAGCAGACCCTCGGGATTGAAAAGTGCTCGATAGACTCGAAAGACGTCTGAAACAGTTGGAGATGCGGTGCCGACGCCGGGTCGATCATCTTTTATACGGAAGCTATCGATCTGTCTTTAAGGGTCGGGGTGTCGAGTTTGAGGAGTTATCTGCATACCGACCCGGTGATGACGTGCGCAAAATGGATTGGAGGGTCACCCTTCGGACGGGCGAAGCCCACATCAAGCGTTTCGTTGAGGAGCGGGAGCATTTTGTTTACCTGATCGTCGACGTCTCAAATTCGATGACTCATGAGAATAATGATCGGGTGCGAGACGCGGTGACCGAGGTCTGTGCTTTGCTAACACTGTCTGCGCAAAAGAACCAGGACCGGGTGGGGCTTTTCCTATTCACCGATCAGATTGAGTATGCAATGCCCCCAGACAAGGGTCGTGGTCACACAATCAGGATTCTTGATAAGCTGATGCGGTTCGAACCGAAAGGTAAGGGAACCGATCTTGCCGAGACCTTGAGGTGCTTTGGCCAGGTGGCAAAGAGACGCTCGATCGTTTTTGTAGTGTCTGACTTTTTGGCAACCGGTTATGCATCGGAGCTTCAAGCCTTGGCATTTAGGCATGATGTAAATGCGATTCGTATCTCTTCGAGGCAAATGGAGGACTCTTCGTTCACAGGTTTGGCGCGGATCCGAGACGCAGAAAGTGGGCTTCGAGAGGTGATTGAACTGAAGCAAGAGAGAGACTCAGATAGTCTCGAAACTTTGCGTCTGGCGATGTTGGATATGGGAGTTGATTTACTTGATATCCCGGTAGGGACGGATTGTGCCGATGCGCTTGCTCACTTCTTTGATCTTCGGCAAAGGAAGCCTTCATTTCTCGGGGCAGGTAAATGAAGTGGCTGTGCCTAGTCGTAGCGGTATGGCTTCCTGGAAAACTCTTTGGCGGAATTGAACTCTCCGTTTCTCCTTCCGTTTGCCACCCTGGAGATACGGTTGAGGTGAGCGCCGAGGCTTCGTTTGAAGAGTTCGCTGAAGTTCGTTTGAGGATTCCGGAGTTTGATTCGTTTCACACCGTCAGCTATCTGCGAGAGCCATTGCAATATGAAGCGGGAAGGTTTTCTCAGCGAATCGTTTGGGTCTTTCAACCGGTACACTCGGGGGTTTTCTCGCTAGAGGGACTCGAAGCAACGATTCAGCGCGGGAATCAAACCGAATCGTTGGAGCTTCCCTCAGTTGGTCTGGAGGTGATTCGTAGTTCCGAGAATACAGATGGTTTCCAGCCTGAATTGTTGGGAACCAAGATGGTTGAGGGTGGGGCTGGCTACTTGTGGTGGGTTTTTCTCTCACTCATTCTCGCCATAGTCTTAGTCGTTATCTTTTTGTGGGTGAGGGGGAGGATCGTGGAAGAGTCTCGTGAGGATCCCGGTGACCGCTTGTTCGAACTCGAAATGGCTCTGGAGGGAGAAACTCCTTCTCTCCAAGTGATTGAGAGTATCTTGGAGGATGGGTCTCTTCGGTTTGGTGATGAGCTTCGTCAAGCCATGGAGCAAGCGGTTTACGGTAGGTCTGTGGATTTTGATTTGGTTCGAGAGCTCGTTGAAAAAGAGAGGGTGCCGTGAGTTTCGCTTATCCCTGGGTTCTCTTGCTTATCCTTCCGGCGATGTGGCTTTTGAAAAGGCGCAAGGAAGAGCCATCGTTCACCGTGTCGTCTGTCAGTTTGTGGCCGAGAAAACGATCGGGTCGCACTCGGTGGTTGTGGGTTCCGGTTTTTCTTCGTCGCCTTTGCGTTGTTTTGGTCATTGTTGCTCTTGCATCGCCGCAAGCGGGAAAGACTTTTGAGCGGCAAGTGAACCAAGGAATTGCAATTCAGATGCTGGTCGATGTTTCCAGCAGCATGGATATGAGGATAGATGGTGGAGGGACGGAAGGGCTGACACGGATGGAGGTCGCGAGGGAATTGGTGGAACGTTTTATTGCTGGTGATGGCGAGGAGTTATCGGGACGTCCGAATGATTTGATTGGCTTGATCACCTTTGCGCGTTACGCAGATACCCGTAGTCCATTGACCTTCGGCCATGAGGGCTTGTTGCAGATCGTGAGACAGATTGAGATTCAGGATCGTCCGAACGAGGATGGAACCGCCTTTGGTGATGCCTTGGCGATCGCTGCGGCACGGCTAAAGAGTCTCGAAGAGTTGAAGGAGAGCGACCGCGGTATCGATATCGATTCAATCACCAGCAAAGTGATCATTTTGTTGACCGATGGCGAAAACAATTCTGGTAACCATCTGCCGCTCGGGGCCGCAGGATTAGCGAAAGAGTGGGGTTGTCGGATTTACGTGATCAGTCTTGGAGAAAGTGAGGCGGGGTTTCAATCCGACCAAGGGGAGGTTCGCAATCTTTCAGGTGCAGATCAGGTTCTTGAGCTGATTGCAACAGAGACAGGTGGACTCTTTCGACAGGCCAGCGATTTTGAATCTCTCCTCAGCGTATATTCGGAGATCGACAAGCTTGAGAGAGCTGAGATCTCAATTCGTAGCTTCGAACGTCTGTCAAACTGGTTCTGGCTACCTTTAATTCAAGGAATGGCTGCTCTTGTGATCGCGTTGATCCTTGAGGCAACCTGGTTGCGGGTGATTCCATGAGCGGTTTCGTTTTCCTGTGGCCGGTGGCCCTTTTGCTGCTTCTCTTGGTCTTTCCGATTGCCGCACTATTGCGTCAAGCCCGCTTGGAGAGGGCACGGATTCTATCCAGGCTCAGTGGTAGTTTCGGTGGCAGTCAAAGAACACGGGATTACCTGCGGTTGGCGGCTTTTGTTCTCTTGGTGCTCGGACTCTCCCGTCCCGCTTTTTCTCCGGGTCCCGAATACTCGCTGAGAACGAACCGCGATATTGTTTTCTTGCTCGATGTCTCCCGAAGTATGCTTGCGGAGGATCTTTATCCTTCTCGCCTTGAGGTTGCGAAGCAGTCGATTCGGGACGCGCTCGATGTCTTCTCAAGCGAACGAGTTGGGTTGGTGATTTACGCGGGCAGTGCCTCGATCCTTTGTCCGTTGACCTATGATTACGGATTCGTCCGTTACATGTTGAACCAAGTTCAGCCCCGTAGCGTTGATTTTGGAGGAACAACCTTACAGGCGGCTGTAGAAAAGGCGGTTGATCAGGTGTTTATTGAAGGGCGTAGTGGCGTTCAGGATCTAATTGTCATCACCGATGGAGGAGATCATGGATCCAATGTTGCCCGAGTGGTTGAGATTATCGAGGAGAGCGGTGCCAGTGCTTTGATCGTCGGGATCGGTGATCCAAATAATGAGGTCCTTATCCCAATTGTTGGGGATGACGGATCCGTGGAACCTCTTGAAGTGAATGGAGAGATCGTAACAACGAGACTGGAGGATTCATCGTTGCGCTCTTTCGCGGCAATGACTCCAAACATTGAGTACGTGTCCCCGGGAATCGAGGCGTTCCACCTCGGGGCACTCTATGAAACTTACGCGGCAGAGAAAGACGTGAGAGACACCGATGAGGTAGCTGAACTGATTGTCTACAAAGAGGGGTTCGCCGTTTTTTTAGCCTTTGCCTTGATCCTGTTGGTCGTTGCGGATCTGTGCGGTCGCCGAGTCGTTCAACTTGCGAAGGCCTCTTTGCTACTATCCGTCTGTTTTTGGGCTCAGGAGAGTGACGCGGAGGAACTGCAGTTCCGAAACGATTTTGAGAAAGGCGTCGGATTGATGGAAGAAGGAGCCTTTGAGGACGCTTTGCTTCAGTTCTCCTTACTTTACTCAGTGACTGACTTTGAGGATGTTCCGAAAGGCGATCTCGCAGCTTTGCAATTGAATCGTGGTCTATGTCTGATCGAGATTTCCCGGTCTCTAGAAAAGACCAGTCCCCGAACCGCTCTGTCCCACGCTAGCGAAGCGCGTCTTTCGCTTCTTTCCGCAAAGCGCTACTCACCCGAGATGAATCGTTCGAGTGCTCTTCTGGATTCGCTTTATGATTCCGTAGTCCGGATCCAGGCAATCATCGACTCGCAGGAAAGAGCGGAGGAAGAAATCACTCTCGAGCTACAATTGCTCGTCGAGAAGCTCGAGGTTTTCCGCAGCGAACAGGTGGAACTACATGATGCGATCATTCAGGGCAGGGATAGACAAGTGTCTAAACAAAGGGTCAGTTCCAACGAAGTGTCCCTTGGGGAGAAGATTCCATTTCAATCACCAGCATACCTCCAGCGATCCCTAGAAAGGCAGTCTGATTTGCTTTTGGACAGCTTGGAGATAGGGGAGCTGATGCGTTCGATCGATCAGAAACTGGCTTCTTTGCCTACATACGATGAGTCTGAACCGGTAACCATTTTGAGGCAGCCTTTGGTGCTTATGGATCGTGTGATTGAATCGGGAGAGAAAGCAGAGGTTTTGATTGCGGATAGGGGAAACTGGCCAGCCGCAAGGGTAGAACAGAAGCGTGTGGAGAAGCTGGTGACTGAAATTCTCGACTTGCTCGCGGGAGGATCTTCTCAGGAGCCGAGTTCCAATGAGAATCCTGAAGATTACTCGGAAGACTATGACTATGAGGACTGGAATGAAGATCAGGAAGGCATGGTTAGTTCCGATGCGGTAGCAGGAGATTTTGCGGCAGACTCCGAAATGCAAAGCCTGCCGATACCGGATTACTCAGTGGAAGACATTCTGAGAGAAGAGAGAGGTAGTTTGCAGTTCCGCCAACAGAAGCGGGCAAACGCGAACGCTGGAAATGTGGAAAAGGACTATTGAGGTGTTTCGTCGTATTCTCGTAGTGATTCCTCTGCTGCTCGGTACCAAGACCTTGCTGTCCGAGGTTTCTGTTTCGGAAAATGAGGCCCCGCCTGCTCTGGTAACAGTTCCGATCGAGTTTGATCAAAAGGTGTTTTTCGTGGGCACGATGGGGACCGCCCGGGCGTATTTTGACTCTCCGGTTCGCGAGCCAGCGAACTGGGAACTCGATTCGGATTCCTTTACCGTTCTGGAAGTCGACGTAGTGGAGGACTCTGATCGCGAAGATAGCTGGTCTGAAGCGATCATTCGCTTTGTCCCAAAGAGGGCTGGTTTGGCGACACTGCCGTCAATCGCGTTAATTGGCGATCAAGGAACTTTTAGAACAGAAGTTAAACAGTTCTTGGTGTCTAAACCGAGTCGGTCCGACGCAATGACACTTAGTATAGAGCCTGTTAAGCGTAGTGTTTACGTCATGGAGCCGCTTCGAATCGATCTACGGTGGGAATGTATGATTGACGCCGTAAAACTCCGAGAGATGAAGCTGCTTTCAGGTATCTTTGCGGACCGCTCGATCCAGTTCGTTATTCCTCGCAATACGTTCCCTGAAGAAGAGCAGGTAGGCCTTCCGATTGGAGGAAGACGGGCAATAGCGCGCCGAATCCTGAATCGTGAGGACAAGGACTTGTTGGGGACCATCACCTTGCCTTTCTATGTGCAGTTTAGCGAGCCGGGTCGCGTGACCCTACCACAGACCATGATTGAAGTTGCGGTTCTGGATCAGGCTTTGGGTGGCTTTGGGCAGTATGCGGCTCACTTCAACAACGGTTTGTTTGAAGCGGTGGATACAAATGAGATCTATCAGAAAATCTATGCGGTTGCTCCTGCTATTGAAATCGATGTGTTGCCACTTCCCGTGGACAAGCTGGAAACATCGTTCACGGGTCTTTTTGATCCGATCCAAATCGACGTCGATTTGTCGCCGACCGATAGCGAGATTGGGCAGTTGATGGAGCTCGAGATCAAGGTTACTGGAGAGGCTCCTCGTGAAATGGTCGATTTGCCAAAACTTAATCAGCACCCGGCTTTGAAGAATCTGTTTTTGGTTGATGACAGTTTTGATCGGTTTTGGAGCGAGCAGGGCACCGTGTTTCGCACCCGCATTCGTGCTCTTGACAGTTCGATAGAAAGTTTTCCTCCACTGAGTTTTCCTGTGTTTGATCCAGTTTCAGGTAGTTTTTCGATCCGAACTACTGATCCCATCCCTCTTCAGTTGCAGCCGAGCGGTGGATTAGACCTGATCGATCTAGGTTACCAAGGCGATGATTTGGCCGTGGCGTCCGAAGCCGCAGTGGGAATTTTGGGCAATCTTTCAGCAGATTCCACGACTCGTTTTCTCAATGGGATGTTCAATCTGTTTCGTTCCGGATTTTGGGCGCTGCTTCTTTTGGGCCCCATCCTTTTCGTTGCGTTGTTTCCATTTGCAAGGGAGCGCTATCGTCGTGCGATAGATCCAGTCTATCGTGCTAGAGCCGAAGCGTATCGAACGTTTCGCAAAAGTGTTCCTAATTCGAAGGCCAAATGGCAGGCGTTTCTCGGTTATTTGGCAGTTGTCTCTGGTGGAGAAGGTGATGCCTGGACTCGGAGAGATTCTGTGGCAGCTCTGGAAAAGCTGGGCGCAGAACCATCTGACATTGAGAAAGTGGAAAGTCTCCATGAAGCGGCTGACGCGAGGCTTTTCAGTAGTCATGCTGTTGAAGTTTCGTTTGATGATCTTGATCCACTTTTCAAGCGTATCCTCAGACTCGCAGCTAGAGTTTTCGGTATCGTTGTTGCAGTCCTTTCTACCTATCCGGGATTGCTGGAAGCCGGTGAGTGGGAGATAGCGGAGCGTCGTTTTTCAGAGGCGAGTGAAGCAGTCCCTGAAAGTGATCTTGCACAAAACCTTTACGCGGAGTCTGCGCTGCGATTTGAAGCAGCCGCCAGGGCACAGTTTTGGTCAGGTGAAAGTTGGTATAACTCCGGCAATGCTTGGTTTGAGGCGGGGAATTTGGGGCGGTCTGTTGCTGCCTATCGAAACGCTCAGTTCTTCAAACCGTTTAACGAAAAGGTTGCCCATAACCTGGAGTCTGTCCGTGCTCTGGTCTCCGACCAGGGGTCCTTTCATGTAGACTGGTGGGAGAGACTGCCCGTTCCGATTTTAAGGGTATTGGTCGTTGTAGCTAACCTGACCTTCTGGAGTCTTTTGTTCCTATTGTTCCGGTACAGGACCCGTTTGTTCTACATTGCCGTTGTAACCAGTGCGACCGCGCTGGTTGCCATTTCAGCACTGTTTGTTTTGAGCAAGGTGGCAGGGGGGCGTTCAGGCGTGCTCGTGGTCGAATCGATCGAAGCAAGAAAAGGTCCGGACCATTCTTATCCAAGAGCGTTCAATGAACCGATTCAGGATGGTCTGGAGTTAAGAATTTTGGAAAGAAGAGAGGATTGGATCTTTGTCGAACTACCCGGTGGGCGGAAATGCTGGATGCCGAGCTCACAAATACAGGTAGTGGGAAAGGATGTATCTTAACTCTACTGGGTGGGAGTTGAACCCTGGCATTTCCTCTCGAAAAGGACACTGAGGCGGTATTTTGGTGGTTTGCTAGGATACCGGGATCCATTCTATTACTCTATGAACTTACCCATTCAAACGCGCCTCGCTCAAAGCATGATCGCATTAATCGAAACCGATATCGCTATCGAATGCACGCGAGACCCGATTTCGATTCCGCTATCGAATCCCGAGTATGTTCTATTTTAGTAGCGAATTGATAATCCTTTAGGTCCAGGATCAGGGTAATGTCGGATAAGAAAACAAATGGTGCGGTGGCAATGGAGCTTTATGACGCTTTTCTTAAGGGCGACATCGAAGCGATTTTTGATCTCATGGATCCTGAGATTGAGTGGGAGCTGGTAGGTTCCGAGGAAGTCCCTCATTTTGGAGTTTATCGAGGCATTGACGAGGTGAAGCGCTTTTTCTCTATCATCGGAGAAATCAACCGGGTCGAGTCATTCGAGGTGCTTTCGGTAACGGAGACGGAAAAGGGCGCGTATGTAGAATGTCGCGAGCGTGGACACTTCGAAGGGCATCCCAAACCTTTTGATCTCCGATCCTGTCAAATTCTCGAGATCGCAGATGGTAAGATTGCCCGCTTTCGCATTTACCAGGACACGTCGCAGATGGTGGACGCCTGGCGGTCTTGATCGTAAAGGCGTCTTTCCTACACTTTCGATATGATGTCGAGCTGGCTTGCCATTCGTAGCTCTGTCAAAATCTTCATGCGGTTCCGACCCGTCCTACGCTCTTCCTTCTTCGCTCTGCGAGCTACGCAGGACGAGTCGAGCTTCCTCCTTCGCGCGAGGCTTCGGCGAGACAAGTCGGAGGGTGCCATTCTCCGCTAAGCGTAGAATGGCACGAGGGGTGGGATTGGCGCTTCGCTTTGTCGGCTTCGCCTCGGTACGAACCTTCAGTTCGAATCGGTTAAAAGGAATCTCGCTCACTGTAAGTTCTCATCGGGTTTGGTAACTTTTCTCATAGGTTTGGTAACTTTTGTAAAAAAGTCGCCATTTGGATGAGGTTAAGGAGAGTCTCGCACCGGAGATGCATGACCTTTGAAACTACGATTCATCATCCAGTTTTAGGGTGATTGATGCTTCCACGGTTTCGCCGTTTCCAGAAAGTAAACCGACTACCACTCCGGGGACGGTTGCAGCGGGGAGAGTCACTTCAAAGTCCTGCGTCTGCGACCCTCTACCTTCCTGGAATAGGTTAAAGCCAGGCACGTC
>JBCDMB010000039.1 GCA_038744685.1 Verrucomicrobiota bacterium | reverse complement strand
CGCTGAGAGCTGCGGCTGCGTAGCGGCCTGACTAGCGACAAAGGCCTCCGAGCCCAGAACCCTTCCGTCGGTGAAGTAGCGCACCCTGCAGCGCAGCACCACGGTCAGCGGCAGTTTACCCTTCTCCCTCTCCAACACCCGAAGGGCTTCCTCTCGGCTCAGGACAGCCTTCCCCTCTTTCTCCTCTGAACCTGATCCGTAGAGCGTCTGTCGGTAGCCGGACAGATCCCCCCCAAGAACCGAGAGGCCCTCGCGCGCACGGGTGCCTCCTCCAACCGCTTCCCCGTAACCGCAAAAGCGGTAGTCTTTAGGATCTTTTACTAGTCCGGCTCGGACCGCATTGAGGTCGATATAGGCCGCTACCGTGCGCAGTGCCCATCTCTCTCCCTCAACCAAAACGCTCTTAAACCGGTCTGACCACAGCGGTCCGTAGCGGTCGTGTGTGCGATTGTACCAGAGGGTAAACCGCTGCTTCAGCGTCTTCATCAGCCACGAGACGTCATGCATGCGTTCCAGCAGCTGACGCCGCACAGGCTCCCCTGCGGAAGTAGAGAGCAGACGATCAAGCGCTCCAGCGCTCAGAGGCTGCCAGGGCGTCACCCGAGGGTAGAGCACCCCGTAACGCCTCACCAGTTCAGTATCACTGATCTCCTGCTTCTCCGGAACCTCTACCAGCATATGGAAGTGGTTCTTCATCAAAGCATAGGTAATCACCCGCACCCCCGAAAATTCCGCAACCTGCCACAGCATCCGACGAAGCACCTCCTTCTCCACATCCCCAAACAAAGCCTCCCCATTCACCGTCCGGCTCATCACATGATAGTAACCCACACCACGATCCACCAACCTACGCCTTCGTTTCATGGAGGAAAGATCATCTTCAGGTCTGGATATGTCAATCTTTATTTACCTGGTTTATTATTGTAAAAATCAAAATTAGCTCGTCATCGTCTTCAGTAAACCAAAGCGTTGGGCAGATCATGACTAAGAAGAAAGAGGGTCATACTTCTGCCATACATCCTACCCGCTCCGAAAATTATCCAGAGTGGTACCAGCAGGTCATTAAGGCCGCTGAACTTGCCGAGACCAGTCCCGTGCGGGGATGCATGGTGATCAAGCCTTGGGGCTACGGGTTGTGGGAGAATATGCAGAGAATACTAGACGGTATGTTTAAGGAAACGGGCCACGAAAACGCTTACTTTCCTCTCTTCATCCCCCGGAGCTTTCTGCAGAAAGAAGCCGAACATGTGGACGGATTTGCGAAAGAGTGTGCGGTGGTCACTCACTCCCGGCTAGAGACTGACGAAAACGGAGTTCTTCAACCAACGGGTGAACTGGAGGAACCACTGATAGTCCGCCCCACGTCTGAGACCATTATTGGGGAAACCTATTCCCGTTGGGTTCAATCCTACCGTGACCTCCCTATTCTCATCAACCAGTGGGCCAACGTCGTTCGTTGGGAAATGAGAACGAGAATGTTTCTTCGAACCTCCGAATTTCTCTGGCAGGAAGGCCATACGGTTCACGCCACGGAAGAAGAGGCCGTTAAAGAGACCCACCAAATGCTCGATGTGTACGAGACTTTTGCCCGCGATTACCTGGCGATCCCGGTCGTCAAGGGTGAGAAAACCGCTGCCGAACGGTTTCCCGGCGCTGTCGCTACGTTTAGCATCGAGGCAATGATGCAAGACACCAAAGCTCTTCAGGCTGGAACCTCTCACTTCCTCGGCCAGAACTTTGCGAAAGCAAGCGAGATCAAGTTTCTCAACGCATCGGGTCGCGAGGAGTACGCTTGGACTACTTCATGGGGAGTCTCGACCCGTTTGGTCGGAGCTATGATCATGGTGCACAGTGATGATGACGGACTTGTCCTTCCTCCGAAGGTTGCTCCTCAGCAAGTCGTAATCATCCCCGTTATCCCAAAGGAGGAACACCGAGAGTCTGTGCTCTCCTACTGCAAAAACCTCGAAAACGATCTTTCTGGTCTTGCCTATGCAGGTCAACCCGTGCGGACGAAGATTGACGAAAGGGACATGAGAGGAGGCGAAAAGGTTTGGAGCTGGATCAAAAAGGGAGTTCCGATCCGCCTCGAAATCGGACCTCGTGATGTTGCCTCCGAAGCCGTCTTTCTCGGAAGGCGCGACAAAGGTCCGAAAGAAAAGGAGTCCGTTTCACGCAGTCGGATCGTGGAAATTCTCCCAGAGATACTCTCTGAGATCCACGATAGCCTCTATTCCCGCGCATTGGCATTTCGGAATGAAAACACGAGAACGATCGAGACTCAGGACGACTTTTACTCCTGGTTCAGTTCTGAGGAAAGCTCTGGATTCGTTTTGTGTCCCTGGGCAGGAAGCGAAGAACTCGAAAAAGAGATCTCCACGAAAGCAAAGGTCACCATCAGGTGTATTCCTCTTGACGATCCCCGAAAAGGTACTTGTCCATTCACGGGAGCAGCAGACGCGCCCATGGCCGTTTTTGCAAAGTCTTACTAGAGGTCAGACCGACCGCATCAACCGGGCCTTAGGCCTGTCGCTAAAAGGGTGACGAACCCTGGGTCTTGATCCTCCTTTGCAACACTGGAGACCTCTACCGACCGAAAACCAGCCTCCCGTAAGAAACGATACAGATCGTTCTCTGAAAAGCCGAGCCACTGATCAGCATAAAGCTCACGCGCTTTCTCAAATTGATGCTCTGAAAGGTCTAAAACAGCAAGTCTTCCGCCTGGCTTCAAAATCCGAAACGCCTCTTTGATCGCCACTGCCGGCTTATCCGCATGATGTAATGCCTGACTGAGGAGCGCCAGATCTACAGATCGGTCCGGTAGTGGCACTTCCTCGATGTCTCCCAGTTTGTAGTCAAGATTCTTGAGACCATTTTTTTTCGCAAGTTCAGTTCCGACCTCGACCATCTTTTTAGAGTTATCGATGCAAAAGACCTTTTCGGCATTTCTAGCCAGTAAATGAGACAGCATACCTTCTCCCGCTCCAAGGTCGGCTACCGTCACTCTTGGAGTCAAAAGCAGGAGGAAGTGACCGATCGCTTTCCACGATCTACCAGGACAATAGCTGCGCCCGAGACGACCCGCTACCAGATTGAAATATTTTTCGGCAACCTGCTTTCGCTGTTCGAGGACGCGCTGGAGGTTTTGTTGGTCGCGAGAAAACCATTCTTCGTCCTCAGCAAGCGTCAGAGCTGACTGGATCAGCTTTCTGACGGGTCCCTTCAAATCGGGATTCAAGCCGTAGAACGTGTGTTTTCCCTCACGGCGATCCAAGACTGTCCCTCCCTGCCGCAGGAGGCCGAGATGGGAAGAGATGCGCGACTGGCCCATCCCGAGAATCTCCTGTAGCTCTGCCACGGAAAGCTCCTCTTCACCCACCAGTGCGAGAATGCGAGCCCTTGTCGGCTCGGAGAGCAGACGCAAAGTTTCCCACCCGTCTGCCATTGCGCTTAGTTCGTCTGTTTCAGAAAAAAGGCGACCCAAACTAGGCTACCACGATTGATCCACCCAACGAGCGAGTGATTCCACTTTCCACTCTTCCCTAATTCCATCGACCTCGGTTTCGACGACGTCTCCCACCTCTTTGGCAAGCAGCATTTGTCCCAACGGAGTGAGGTAGGAAAGCACGTTTCGATCAGGGTCGCTATCCCAAGCTCCGAGGATCGCGTATTTTCTCGTTTTGCCGGATGAACCCTCGAGGAGTTCAACCACAGAACCAATACCAACGGAGTCCGCTGAAGCATCGCTGAAATCAGTCACCCGAGCCCGGGCAAGATCGCGATCCAGGTCAGCCTTTCGGGCCAATAATGTATCCTGATCCTGCCTGGCCATCTTGTATTCAGCGTTTTCCCGCAAGTCTCCATGCTCTTTCGCGGTTTCAATCGCCTGCTTGTTCTCAGGAATCTTTACCCCAACTAACTCTTCGTACTCTCTCTTCGCTGCGTCGAAGCTATCTTGTGAGACAGTCAAGGCGGCATCTGCTCCAGCGTCGGTCTCAGCCTCCGCCTCCCTTTCGAGAAGACTTTGGATACTCGGATATTTCCGAATGAAACGGACCAGGAGGGACTTTTTCGTTAAATCATCAAAACCCTGATTCAGCAAAAGCGTTTGCGCCAAATCTCTCGCCGTCTCCGCCGTGCCCCGATCCAAAAGGAGGGGAATCAACTCCGTATCGTCACTTAAAGCATCCGCCAGTGGTATCCGCCGTGTGGATGCGTTCTGGAGGGACTCCAGATCAATTGCGTAAAAGACCGCATTGAGAAGACGAGGGCTCAGAAGCCCATCGATCAACTCAGAGTATTTTTGAGAGTTACGATTCTTGATGATCCATTGAAGAATGGGTCCTCTCATCGTCTGCTCATTGAGCCACCGTTCGAAGCAATCCTGAACGCGCGCTTCCTTCTTTTTTTCGTAGAGGAATGCAATACATTCACTCGTGAATTTCCCTTCGCTGTGCCGCAAAAGTCGGACAATGATATCCTCCCACTTATCCGGGTACGTGCGGGTGAGCAAATCCAAGAACCGATGGTAGTAGGCAGCGGGAAGTTCATCGGCCAGCTTCTCGAAGTTTTCTGCAGATTCTTCGATGATCGAGAAAGAAGTCGGCTCAAGAGTCTCCACATCCATGTCGGTGGAATCATCGCGGGCAAGGTCGTTCCGTACCCAAACACCATGCAGTCGGTCAGCGTGAGTCAGAAGTTTGGTGTCTTTAATGGCTCGAGTAAGCGTCTCCAAGACACTTTCCAAATGTTCCTTAAGCTCGGTCTTATCCTTGGATAGGGCGTAAAGTTTCTCAGCAAGAAGAATCTTCTGTTTCGCCTTCTTCGTCGCGAAAAACTCCTCCAAGATTTCTTCTTCAGGGGTAATCTCCTCCTCCCGCAAAACGAACGGGTCCGTCTTTTTCGATGGAACGGCCACCCTCGGCTCGCGGATCAAATCCTTCTTGGTATCCGTCCACCATTTCTTCCTTTTACGATCCTGAGGAATCAGAAACGCCAGCTGACGTTCAATCTCAATTGCCGTCGCCTGGCGATCCTCCTTGGAACCGAGAATTGAAATCACAACGCCGACCCGATCCTTGTCGATCATCTCGTCGACCGCTTCGCCTTCCGTGCGTTTCCGGACAAGTATGTCATCAGGTGCAAGGACATCGAGTTTATCCACGCAAAAGGCAGGATCCATCGCGTGACCCTCCTTACCTTCTTCGAAATCGATTATGAGCTTGTTTGCATCCGCGTCGTAGCTCTGGATTTTCCCAAATCCCCAACTACGGTGAATGCAATAGGCCCCCGGTTGCATCGCTTCCAACTTTGCTCGCGAAGACTCCAATTTTGAGTCTCCAGCAATCAACTGATCGATCGTTTCTGAATCCATAAATGTTTGTGGCAACCTGCTCTTTGGAAATATTACAAAAGGATAATAGTGACTAGATGAGTGAGTATGACAACAGTTTTTCCGAGAGCGGTCAGAGCCTCGCTCACCAGTGGCTCAACTGCTACTTGACGACGCCCCAGAAGGCCTCATCAATTCGGGAAAACGCAGATTCGGCTGAAGGTTCTGAACAGTTGAGGAGACGAGCCCTTCGCCTGTTTAATTCCACCCTCCGAAACCTCCTTCTCTACGACTCGATTCTAAACAAGTTCGTCGAGCGAAAACCCGAAACAAAACTCCGAGCCTGCCTTCTCCTCTGCCTCTCTGAAATCGACCTGGCGAAATGCATCAATGCTCCACCGATTATTGATTCATGGGTAAACTTTGCCAAAAAAACTTCTGGGAGGAACCAGGCCGGTTTCGCAAACGCGGTTTCGCGAAAAGCCTTCGGGGCAATTCGATCCATTCGAAACGACCCACAGAGCACCTCGTTGAGCAACTTGTTCTCACACCCCGAATGGCTGATCGATCATTGGACGAAACAATTTGGAGAAAGGACCACTAAGGACTTGCTCCAGTGGAATCAAAGACAGCCAAAGATTTATTGCTCCAGTAACCAGAAGCCCTCGGAGGCCAACCGCCTCCAACCGTCCCGATGGCCGAGGTTTTTCGAGCTTCCTAAAGGCCTTGGTTCAGCTCTATCCGCTTCCCTCAAGGACGGTTCCACTACGATTCGTGATCCTGCAACACGACTTGCAGAAGCAATGGTACTTTCCAACAGTCCGAAAACGGTACTCGACCTTTGCTCAAGTCCCGGCGGAAAAGCGAGAGCCATCCTCTCTAACCCGAAACGACCAAAAAGCCTAGTTGCTGCAGATTTGGAACCTCGGCTTGATCGACTCAAAGAAAGCCTCCAACCCTGGGTGGATTGCACCTCTATCGAACCCCTCGACCTGAGCAATCCGCACACCTTCCCATCCGGGTGGGCGAACCGCTTTCCTGCCGTTTTACTGGACGCGCCCTGCACAAATACCGGCGTAATTCGGCGAAAACCCGACGTAAAATATCGCTTGTCGTCCGATGACTTGAAGAAAATGCCGCTCCTTCAACAGAACTTTCTTCGAGAAGCGTCGTCTTTTGTGGCTCTGGGTGGGAACCTCATCTACAGCACCTGCAGCATCGAACCGGCAGAAAACCGATGGGTAGTGGATCAGTTTCTGCGCTCACCGGATGGATCTGACTTTCGACTCACTGGAGCGATTCAGACGATACCCACCGTTACTGGACACGACGGGGCCGGAGTCTACCGACTTCTTCGGGTCAAGGGGCGTTGACACCCCAAATTCGTTGAACTACTTGTTTCGTCTCACTTAGGCAAAAATCACAAAAAACAGTCATGGCACTCGCAGTAGGCACAAAAGCACCCGATTTCACTTTGAAGCAAAAGACCGAGGACGGTTTCGTTGACGTAACCCTCTCGGACAATTTTGGAAAGAAAAACACAGTTCTTCTCTTTTTTCCGTTTGCATTCACCAGCGTGTGCATGTCCGAAATGTGCTCCGTCCGGGATACGTTAAACCAATTCACCGAGCTCAACGCGGACGTCTTTGGAATCAGTGTAGACAGTCCTTTCACCTTGGAGGTGATGGCAACTAAAGAGAATATTTCGTTCCCCCTCCTAAGCGACTTCAACAAAGATGTCGCCGAGAGCTACGACGTGCTGTATCCCGATTTACTCGGGTTGAAAGGCGTCGCGAAAAGGTCGGCCTTTGTAGTCAACCCGGACGGCGAAATTGTTTATACGTGGTCGAGTGACGACCCTAAGAACGTTCCGGATTTTCCCGAACTGAGGGCGGCGATCAAGGCCTGACCATTTAGTTTAAATCACACCCCCCTCACAGTCGAAACGGCACGGATTCATGAACAATCCCTTCAATAGCCTTCAGCCATTCAAGAGCGGCAACTCTTCCGGTAAGTTCTACTCACTCCCTGAGTTGGAAAAGCAAGGCGTTGGTCCCATAAGCAGGCTTCCGGTAAGTATACGGATCGTTCTCGAGTCGGTCCTTAGAAATTGCGATGGACAGAGAATTTCTGAGGATGACGTCACTAGACTTGCGAATTGGAACGCAAAGAGTCCTGCACAAGAGGAAATTCCCTTCACAGTCTCGCGAATTGTTCTTCAAGACTTTACGGGTGTGCCGCTTTTAGTCGACCTGGCCGCGATGCGGGATGCGGCAGCCCAGCTGGGCAAGGATCCTTCCGTTATCGAACCATTGGTTCCGGTGGACCTAGTTGTGGATCATTCCGTGCAGGTAGATCGGGCGGGAACAGCAGAAGCCTTTCGCCAGAATCTTAGATTCGAATTTGATCGTAACCGTGAGCGCTACGAGTTCCTCAAGTGGGGGCAGCAGGCATTCGACACCTTTAGCGTAGTTCCCCCTGCGATAGGAATCGTTCACCAAGTCAACCTCGAGTATCTCGCGAAAATCGTATTCGAACGGAAGATACAGGGAGAGACTGTTTTTTACCCGGATACTTTGGTGGGGACCGATTCTCACACGACAATGATCAACGGGATTGGAATTGTTGGCTGGGGTGTTGGTGGCATCGAAGCGGAAGCGGGAATGCTGGGGCAACCGGTCTATTTCCTAACACCTGAAGTCATTGGTGTAAACCTCACCGGATTCCTCCGGGACGGGGTTACCGCTACCGATCTTACCCTGCGGATCACCGAAATGCTGCGGAAGCGAAAGGTTGTTGGGAAGTTTATCGAGTTTTTTGGTGAGGGGGTTGAACAGCTAACACTCGCCGACCGGGCAACCATTGCCAACATGGCCCCAGAATACGGGGCAACAATGGGTTTCTTCCCCGTGGACGAGCAGTCGCTAGACTATATGAGGGTGACAGGACGCTCTCCTGATCAGATCAATTTGGTGAGAGACTACCTAAAGGCACAGGGGCTTTACGGAATTCCAAAGAAGGGTGATATCGATTACACTGAGGTGATTGATTTGGAGATCGGCACTGTAGTTCCCTGCACTGCCGGACCGAAAAGGCCGCAAGATCGAATCGATATCCCGGAATTGAAGGAGACATTTGGAGAGCTTCTAAACAGCCCACTTGCCGATGGAGGATTTGGAAAGAGCGACGATTTAGACCGGTCCGTCCGCGTCCACGCGATCGAGCAACCAGTGGGCAACGAGATATCTGGTGGAGACAACTTTTCGCAAACTGCTCCCGGGACGGATAGAAACGCGCAGGAGATGGTTTCTGACCGTCCGGCCTTTCCCTCTCGTGATGTTCATCACGAGCATGAAGAAGCTGAGGAGCTTAAACATGGATCGGTCGTAATTGCTGCGATCACGAGCTGCACAAACACAAGCAACCCGAGCGTCATGCTCGCAGCCGGTCTCGTTGCCAAGAAGGCGATCGAAAAAGGTCTATCGGTGCCGGATTACGTGAAGTCCAGCCTGGCTCCAGGTTCCCGTGTAGTAACGGATTACCTCAGCAAAACAGGCCTCGACCAATACCTGGATCAACTCGGTTTCCAACTGGTCGGTTACGGGTGCACCACTTGTATCGGAAACAGCGGACCGTTAGACGATGAGATTGAGGCCGCGATCAAGGAAGGGGATTTGGTAGCCGCCAGTGTCCTGTCTGGAAATCGCAACTTTGAAGCACGGGTCCACAGCTCAATCAAAGCGAACTTTCTCATGTCTCCTCCTTTGGTAGTAGCCTTCGCTTTGGCTGGTAGAGTCGACATCAACCTCGATCTGGAGCCAATCGGAACCGGGAAAGACGGAGTTCCAGTTTTCCTTTCCGATCTGTGGCCCACCCAAGCGGAAATCAAGGAATTGATCGAATTTGGCATCACCCCGGAAATGTTTCAGGAAAAGTATTCAGAAATCGTCAGCGCAAACGAGGAGTGGACGGAAATTTCCTCGGCGACCGGAGACCTCTATCAATGGGATGAGGATAGCACCTATATCCAAAACCCACCATTTTTTACCGATTTTCAGCCAAAGCCGGGAATGATCGAACCCATCCTCGGGATGCGCCCTCTTGCAATCTTCGGGGATTCGGTCACCACCGACCACATCTCCCCTGCAGGAGCCATACCTCCAGACGGACCCGCGGGGAAGTTCCTCATCTCAAAAGGGGTTGAAAAGAGATTTTTCAACTCATTTGGATCAAGGCGCGGTAATGACAGAATCATGACCCGTGGAACTTTTGCTAATGTGCGGATCAAAAACGGACTAGCCGGAGGAAAAGAGGGGGGCTACACCCGACTGATGCCTTCCGAAGAGGAAACCACCATTTTTGAAGCCTGCGAAACCTACCGCGAGCAGGGTATTCCCCTGATCGTCATTTCGGGTAATGACTACGGCATGGGAAGTTCCCGTGATTGGGCTGCGAAAGGAACCGCTCTTCTCGGCGTCAAGGCGGTCATTGCCCAGAGCTATGAGAGAATTCACCGGAGTAACTTGATCGGAATGGGGGTTCTCCCTTTGCAGTTCAAGGAAGGCCAAAATGCTGAATCGCTCTCACTCGACGGTAGTGAGATCTTCTCATTACCTAAAATCACTGACGATCTAGCACCCCAGACGGAGACAGAACTAGTAATTGAAAAAAGCGACGGATCAACGGAATCTGTCACTGTTCTGGTGCGGATCGACACTGGCGTAGAAATTGAATACTACCGCCATGGCGGCATCCTTCCCTATGTCTTGAGAGACCTTACGAGATAACATCTTTTGGAGAGACCCCTCATGGCAGAAAAGGATCAGCCTGTTTTCACGGTCGATGTGAGTGGCGATCCGGTTGTCCTGAAAATCAATGGTCGAGCCAGCTACCTCACTAGTGGTCCTGTTGGGAGTCTGTTCTCTCTTCTAATAAAAGAAGGAAAACGGCATTTCATAGTCGATTTTGGGGGATGTTCTGGAATGGACAGTACCTTTCTAGGTCTTTTGGCAGGTGCGGCCCTGCGGCTCCAGCGGAAGACATCCGATGGCACCATGGAGTTGTGGCGCCTCAATGCAAGGAATCGTGAACTCGTCAACGATCTTGGCCTCGATCGGCTGTTGACGATTCGAACCGAACCAGATCCCCAACATGGGGTGGAAGGGGACTTCGAAACTCTCAAAAGTGCCAACGTGGGGACTGATTCGATGCTGGAGGCACATCAGGACCTTGTAAAAGCGGACGAATCAAACGCAGAGAAATTCGAAGATGTGATCCAGTACCTCGAAAGGGAGAGGAACAAAAACCCAAAATAGGGAACAAACAGCGCTGATGTAAGGTCGCGAGAAATCGCGACCAGCATCACCGATACTTTAGACGCTCAACGTCTCGATAATCTTGATGATCGGCATAAACAGCGCGATCACAATGAAGCCAACCACGACCGCCAAAAATACGATCATCACCGGCTCAATAATCGACGTGATTCCGTTCACCGCATTGTCTACATCCTCGTCGTAGTTGTCAGCAACGCGAGTAAGCATCTCATCAAGCTCACCTGTCTCCTCGCCGACTTCCACCATACTAGTGACCATTGTCGGGAAAACCTTCTCGTTACTCATTGGCGCAGCAACGGACTCACCATCTCTGACTTGATCGTGGATCCTCCCAATGGCGTCGGAAAAATAACGGTTTGATACAATCTCACGAGTGATCACCAAGGCATCCAGAATCGGAACACCACTCGAAAGAAGCGTGCCGAAGGTGCGAGTGAACCGGGCGATGTTCGCCTTTCCTAAGAGATCTCCAATCTTCGGAAGCTTGTATACAAATAGGTCCTTTGCTCTTCCCCCTGCTGAAGTCTTCACCAAAACACGGAACAGAACGATCAGAACTGCCAAACCACCGAGAACTACCCATAGGTTGTCCTGAATAAATCGACTCGTTCCGATGACGATTTGAGTTACACCAGGCAGAGCCGCACCCCTCAACATTTCCTGAAAGATCTGCTCAAATTTGGGAACCACAACCACCATCAACAGGACAACGATAACAATTGCTACGAAGACGACGACCGAAGGGTAAATCATCGCAGACTTCACCTTCTTCTTGAGACGTAGGGACTTCTCCATGAAGCCTGCTAGCCGATCCAAGACCGTTTCAAGGACACCGCCAGCCTCACCAGCACGGACCATATTCACGTAGAGTTTGTCGAAGATCTTCGGAAACTGGGTCAGCCCATCGGAAAACGAATTACCTGCCCGAACATTCTCCGCGAGGCTGGAAATTATTCCCGCGAGTTTCGGGTTCTTTTCCTGCCTTTCCATCACGTCCAGTGCCCGCAAAAGCGGAACCCCAGAACGTAGCAGAGTAGCCAGTTGACGAGTAAAAAGAGTAAGCTCTTCAGAATTCACTCTTCCGAAAAGCCCCGCTTTTTTCTTACTTCCCGCAGTAGCCTTAGAGCCTTTTTTCCCTTTTCCCTGCGCTTCGACAACCTCGGTTGGCATCAAGCCCATTCCCGTGAGTTGGTTGTTGGCATCTGCTGCACTGGCAGCACTTACATTTCCACGGCGTTCCTTACCGTTTCCGTCGATAGCTTTGTAGGAGAATTGGGGCATAGTTCAGTTAAAGGTTACCTTTTGCAGAGAGAGGAGAGACTAATTCCGGGGTTTTCTTGGATCAAGTGTATTTTAGAACCTCTTCAATCGTGGTAAGGCCGTCAAAAATCGCGCGCAGCCCATCTTCCCGCAAGCTCCGCATGCCTTGTTCAAGAGCTTTTTGGCGCACTACCAAAGTAGGCGAGCGCTTGTTGATTAGCTCCCGCAACGGGTCGGTGACCATGATCATTTCAAAGAGTCCGATTCGGCCAGCATAACCCGTGTCATTACACTGCGGACAACCGCTCCCAAAGAAGAAGCTCTTGTCACCCACCTCGAGCGGATCCACGCCAAGATGATCAATCATTTCACTGTCCGGCTCGTATTCCTGGCGGCAATGGCGACAGATTCTTCGCACCAGTCTTTGCGCCAAAACTGCCTCCAGAGAAGAGGAAATGAGAAACGGCTCGAGACCCATATCGACTAAGCGGGTGACGGCTCCAGCAGAGTCATTCGTGTGAAGTGTGCTCAGGACGACGTGACCGGTCAAAGAGGCCTGAACAGCAATCTGGGCAGTCTCAATATCCCGGATTTCTCCAACCATAATCTTGTCCGGGTCCTGCCGAAGGAACGAACGGAGTGCCTTTGCGAAATCGAGCCCGACTTGGTGATTCACGGCGACCTGCATAATCCCATCAATCTCATATTCGATTGGGTCTTCCGCAGTCAGGATCTTTGTGTCGATCTTGTTGATCTCCCGCAAGGCACTATAAAGAGTAGTTGTCTTTCCACTGCCGGTCGGACCCGTTACAATGAAAATACCATTGGGAAGCCGAACCGTGTAGCGAATGTTCTCGAGAATGTCATCCGGGAGGGAGAGCGACTCCAAATCAAGGTTCACGACCGATTTGTCCAACACTCGCAAAACGACACTCTCACCGAATTGAGTCGGTAAAGTCGAGACTCTAAGGTCGACCGGCCGACCGGCAATGGTCATCTTGATTCTTCCATCCTGCGGAATTCTCTTTTCGGCAATGTTGAGGTTGGCGACCACCTTGATTCGGGAGATCACCGGAATCGCCAACTTTTTCGGAGGAGGAGACATCTCGTAGAGAGCCCCATCGATTCGATAGCGAATCCGAAACTGGTCTTCAAAAGGCTCAAAGTGAATATCCGATGCCTTGTCCTTAATCGCTTGCTGCAGCACCAAATTCACAAAGCGGATGATCGGCGTCTGGTTCGCAAGCTGACTAAGGTCGTCGTCCGAGATGTCATCATCGACGTCCTCAATTGAATCTTCATCAAGTTCTCCAAGGAGGTCATCAATTGAAGAATCGCCCTGACCGTAGGTCTCAACCAAAAGCTCTTCGATACCCGGAGGATCCGCAACGACTAGGTTGATGTCCTTGTTCAGGGTGAAAGTCAGGTCATCAACTATGCTGAAATTGAGCGGATCGACCGCGAGAAGATCAATGGAGGTGTCGTCGAACCGGAGAGGCACTACTCCATACATTCGCGCAAGGTTCGGCCTTACCTGCTTTGCAACATCTTCTTCAACCATTTTTGGAAGATCATCGAGGTACTGATGCCCAAGATAATCTGCCAGATTTTCGAGAATCTGCTTCTCGGTCAGAAATTCTGAGTCGATCAGCACTTCCGCCAGAGCTTTTCCTGTTCCGTGGGTCTCATCAAAAGCGGCCACCAGTTGATCGTGTGGAACCAACTCCCGCTCTTTCAGCAAATCGTAAATCGTATCGTTGTGGTCTTCAAACATGGGGCCTTATACATTAAATCCGTTCTCTGCTAATTTCTCCCGCATACTATGGGGTTTCTGGGCCTTTCCCAGCGCTTCTAAGGGTTCGATTAAACCTTGGTTCACGAGAGCCTGCAAATGCACATCAAGGGAGATCATCCCGAGCCTTCCTCCAGTCTGGATGTCCGAGTCTATCCGAAACGTCTTATTCTCCCGGATCTGCTGCGCGATCGAGGTGGTATTCACCATAATTTCCAGTCCGGCGACGTGCCCACCACCAATTTTCTTGCAAAGCACTTGAGAAATTACGGCCACTATCGATGAAGCCAGCTGGGTGCGAATCTGGTCCTTTGTCGAAGCCGGAAAAGCGTCCACAATCCGATCCACCGTGCGGGCTGCGCCTGTTGTGTGAAGGGTTCCAAAGACCAAGTGCCCAGTCTCAGCGGCAGTGACGGCTGCCTGAATTGTCTCTAAATCCCTCATCTCACCGACCAGGATCACATCTGGATCCTGCCGCAGTGCCGCTCGAATCGCATCGGCAAAGTTGTCTACGTCATGGCCCAACTCGCGCTGGGTAAGGATGCAATTCTGGTGAGGGTGGAAATACTCGATTGGATCCTCGATCGTAACAATGTGACCGTCCCGATGACGATTAATCCAATCCACCATAGAGGCGAGAGTTGTCGATTTTCCTGAACCCGTCGGGCCAGTAACCAGGATCAACCCTCGAGGCCGGTTCAACAACTCCACAACCTGCCGTGGAATACCAATATCCGGAAGGCTAAAGAGGTCCGAGGGGATCTGTCTGAGAACCATTCCGACATTCCCGCGCGCTCGGAATACGTTTACCCGAAAGCGGCAGGAGTTTTTGTAAGCAAATCCGAAGTCAGCCTGCCCAACGCTTTTCAACCTCTGCTGGATTTCATCGGATGAGATTGCCATCGCCAATTGTTCGGTGTCTTCAGGGGATAGATCAGGCCCTTCCACTGGATTCATTCCCCAGCTCCCCCGGAGAGATGGAGGACGTCCCACATGGATGTGAAGATCCGAGGCACCCTCAGATACCGTTAGCTCCAACAGGTCGTTGAGTTCGTAACCCATCCCCTACTCGCTTGCCGCAACCGTCGACTTCAAAACCTCTTCGCAGGTCGTCATTCCCGCCATGATTTTCCGGATCCCGTCTTCGCGCATCGACCGCATTCCAAGATCACGGGCCTTCTTGCGCATCTCCACCAAAGTTCTCTCCTCGTAGATCATTTGAGCAATCTCGTCGTTCACCGCAAACAGCTCGAAAACTCCGAACCGACCCCGATAGCCAGTCCCCGAGCAGGTCGCACAGCCCTCGCCCTTCATAAAGTTACCATCCTGCACCTCGTCAGCACGGATTCCCACCGCATCCAGTTCCTTCTTCTCAGGGACATATTCTGCCTTGCATTTCAGACAGATTTTGCGGACCAGGCGCTGCGCCATAGCCGCGCGGAGAGCTGCCGAAACCAAGAACGGTTTTACTCCAATGTCTACAAGACGTGTAATTGCACTGGGTGCGTCGTTCGTGTGCAGCGTGCTGAACACCATGTGACCCGTGAGTGATGCATTGATCGCGATCTCAGCAGTTTCCTTATCCCGAATCTCGCCCACCATAATGATGTTTGGCGCCTGCCGGAGCATCGCACGAAGCGCTGAGGTAAAGTCCATCCCAACTTCCCTACGCACTTGGACCTGATTGATTCCCGCCATCTCATACTCGACCGGGTCTTCAACAGTGATGATCTTTCGATCCGGCTGGTTGATGTAATTCAGCGCTGAATAGAGAGTCGTCGATTTTCCAGACCCTGTCGGTCCAGTGACCAGAAAAACTCCATCCGGCATGGCGATGATACGCTCGAACACTGCCTGATCGTCCGAAAAGAAACCGAGTTCAGGAAGTCCGAGCTTCAGGCCCTCCTTATCAAGAATCCGCATGACGATGCTCTCGCCAAAAGCGGTCGGCAAGACGGATACCCGCAAGTCAATGTCTTTGCCTCCAGCAGTCGCGGAAATACGGCCGTCCTGAGGGATGCGTTTCTCCGCAATGCTCACGTTCGCCATGAGCTTGATCCGAGAAAGAATCGCGGGCTGCAAACGTTTGGGTGGCCCCTCCACTTCATGGAGGACTCCATCGATCCGGTAGCGGACTCGAAACTGTTTCTCGAGCGGCTCGAGATGAATATCAGAAGACCGCCGTTTAAGAGCCTCGGATATCAACATCTGGACGTAACGAATGATCGGCCCATCCTCCGCACTTCCACTCTCAAGTCCCTCGATATTGAGACCATCGGCTACTTCGCTTAGCTGGGCGTCCTCTTCATCTGCATCCAGATTGGAAATAAAGGAAGCCATTTCCGACGTGTCTTCCTCACCATAGTTACTTGCAATTGCCTTCTCAATCGCATCGACGGTGGCAATGTAGGGCGTAACGGTTTTGCGAAGATATTGAGCAATGTTGTCCGTAACGTCGACATCCAGTGGATCGCTAATGGCGAGCTTCACCTCGGAATCATCGATCTCCAGTGGAAATACGTTGTATCGCCGTGCAAGTGAACCCGGGAGCTTCTTCAGAGTGTCTTCATCGATCCGGGTATCGTCCAAGTCGACCAATTCCATGTTGAAGGAATCAGCCAGCGTTTCCGCAATTTGATCTCCCGTCGTATATCCACGATCGATCAACAACTGGAGAGCAAGAGAGTTCTCGTCAGTGTCACCCTCCTGGTCTTCCACGTTGGCGCGGACCTCACCCAAAGCGGCGTCGATATCCTCTTCGGTAATAATTTCTCTCTCAGCAAGGAGCTGAAGAACGTAGTCGTCTGCAGAAGTCACAATAAGGGTAGAGGGATGATTTTGGTTACAATCGGGTGCTACAGCTAAGACACCACCTCATTGCAAAAGTCCGACAACGTCAACTCTCTGCTGCTAACGATCCCAAACGACGAAAAGTAAAATTTACAAATCCGTAAGGCGCGTGCCAGCTACCGGCTGAGGGTCATCAGAAACTCGGCGTTGCTACGCGTCTTCTTAACCCGCGTGATCAACATTTCCATTGCCTCGATTGGCGGCACACCCTTTGTCGCCCTTCGGAGAGAATAAACTTTCATCATCTCATCCGGATGATAGAGGAGTTCTTCTTTTCTCGTCCCACTCCGATCCATTGCAAGAGCCGGGAAAATTCGCTTATCCACTAGACCCCGATCCAAGTGCAGTTCCATGTTACCGGTGCCCTTGAACTCCTCGAAGATCACCTCGTCCATCTTACTGCCCGTTTCCACCAGCGCAGTGCCCATGATCGTTATGCTACCGCCGTCCTCAATGTTACGCGCTGACCCAAAAAAGCGTTTTGGCTTCTGCAAAGCATTGGCCTCAACCCCCCCGGAAAGAATCTTACCGCTATTCGGCATCAGCGTATTGTAGGCCCTCGCCAATCGGGTAATCGAATCGAGGAGGATCACGACGTCCCGTCCCACCTCGACCATCCGGCGCGCCTTTTCAATCACCATTTCGGCGGCGTGTACGTGACTGCCCGCGGTCTCGTCAAAAGTCGAACTGATCACCTCACCTTTTACCCGCCTGCGAAAGTCCGTCACTTCCTCGGGCCGCTCGTCGATGAGGAGGACGATCAGGTGCGCCTCGGGATAGTTGAGCTGAACCGAGTTGGCGACTCCCTGAAGAAGGACCGTTTTTCCGGTTCTGGGTGGTGCGACAATCAGACCACGCTGACCAAAACCGATGGGGGTAATCAAATCGACCACCCTCATCGAGAGGTTGTTTTCCGGGTCCTCGTCGGAGTTCTCCAAGAGGATGCGATCCAACGGGTAATAGGGAGTCAGTTCCGTAAAAGGGGTGAGCTTTTCGAGGTCTTCAATCGCTCCGCCCATGACCGACTTCACTCGAAGGGCAATAGGGCAAGACTCCCCTTCACGAGGAGCCTGAACCAAGACCTCCACGGTGTGGCCTCTTTGCAAACCGTGGTGCTCGATAAGAGCCTCGCTCACAAAAGGACAAAGCGGTTTGAGTCGATAACTGTCTTCCGCAAAAACCACCATCCCAAAGCCCTCGTCAAGGACTTCAAGACACCCCTCAACCAAAATTGGCTGTCGTTCCTGCTCAAACTTCTTGAGCATCTTTTCGAGGATCTGAGGCCGCGCTGGAGCATTCTCCAAATCAAGCTCCATCTCCCTTCCCCGCTCTCTAAGCTCCTGAAGAGGGAGGTCGTAGAACGGATTGAATGCGATGGCGTCTTTCTCGGTGTCAAACAATTGGGTAAACGACTCTTCTAAGGAGGCGTGCCGCTGCAAAAGCTCGTCGTTCGCTAGCTGTCCAAGCTCAAGGTGAGGATCGACCTCAACGGGAACCTCGCCTGCTGTAAAAGGAGTGTGGCGCCTCGCTGCACCTCCAGGACGCTCTGCCTTGCCTCGTTTCTTCTTTTTCCGGTTGTTCCGGGGATTGCCTCCATTGTTTCCCTGTCGGTTGCCATCGTTCCCCCGCGATTGTTGGCGGAAGTGAGAAGGGCCTCCCCTATCGGACTCCTTCCGCTCTTCTTCCCCTGCAACACCAACCGGCGGCTGATCCGAATCGGAGGAATAGACCAAACCTCCACCGTTCTCGTCGCTCGAGCCCCCATCGAAGGACGAACTCTCTTCAGACCCTGTTTTTTCATTCCGCTCTGCACTGTCGGCCTCAGGGAAAGATTCGGACTCTTCCTTCTCCGCTTTGGGAGCCGCTGCCTTTTTGCGCGCCCGTTTCACGACCTTTTTCGCAGGGGTTACGGTTTCTTCTGCAACCGGGGTCACCGGTTGATCCATTTCGGTTAATTCTTCACTCATAGGGAAGGCCTTGTCTGTAAGCGTAACTGTTCCGACAAGGAGATGACTTGTTTTTCAAGAAAAGTTAGAGTTCCACAGTTGGAGAGGACATGATGGGCTCGAGATTCTTTCTCAAACGCAGGGAGTTGCCGAAGTTTCCGAGCCTCAATGTCATCGGCGGTAAGCCCTTTCGCCAAAAGACGTTCGAGCTGGAGATTCTCCGGACAAGAAACAGAAACCACAAAATCAAAGTGGGAAGCAAGGCTTTTCTCAAAGAGTAGCGGGATTTCGACGACTGTTTCGAGATCTTCAGACTTTTCCGTTATTGAAAGCCACCTCTCCCGAACGCGTGGGTGAAGGACCGATTCCAACCACTCCAGCTCTTGAGGATCACTAAAAACGATCCCCGCGAGGCTCTTCCGTTTCAATCTCCCACCACTATCGAAAATACCAGAACCCCACCTTTCGCGGATCACCTGTTTCATCTCCGACCTCTCCAATTCTTCACGGGCCAGGTCATCCGTTCGGACCGTAATCCAACCCTCATTCGCGAAAAAGGAAAGCGTAGTCGACTTTCCTGAGCCGATGGTTCCGGTAAGCCCGAGCCGAATGCCTTTCATCCCACCATCGCTAGGGAATGGTGGACGGTTTGGCGAGAGTCAAAGAAACGGACCTCGCCCCCCTGCGTCCTATCTTTACCTGTACCTTCTCCGCCGCCGTGTCACGACCAGCAACGCGGCGATACCAACGAACAGGCTGGTCGCCGACAGCTCGGGAACGGCACCGAACTCGTAAGCACCGATGTCGTCGGCGGAGCCACCCGGTCGGAAAAACCCGCGCTGGTCGGTGGGCAGGTTGGTCGATCCGGCGTCAATAGCCTCGCTAAACACTCCGAGGGCGTGGGTGAAGGTCGGTCCGCCATTGGCGGCAAGGGCGTCGAGGTCGGCGAAAGCATTGAACTGGTCCCCGATTGAAGCGACGATACCTCCACCGTCATCATCAAAGAGGTTGTAGCCGAGCGATTCTACCGGGCCGCTGATGTTATCGGGGGTTCCGCTATTGAGGTTGTCGCTGAAGATGGAATTCTCTACTTCGAAGGTATTATCGGCACCTTGACTGAAACGCAGACCGGCTCCTCCTCCTCCTGAGTTGTTGAAAGCTATGGTGCTGCTGGTGATTTCACCCGAAACTTCCTCACCTAGAGCGATACCGCCACCCCCACCAGAACTGGTATTGCCGCTAATCGTGCTGTTTTCAATGGTGATATCGGTTGCGCGGACTCCTTGAATACCGCCCCCAGTAGTATCCGTTGCCTCGTTGTTGCTGATGGTCGTTTGGGTGATGGTAAGCTCGCCCCCGTCAATCGCAATACCGCCACCGGTTCTGGCCTCATTTCCATCCACAGTCGTGCGTTCGAGGGTCACTTCGGTGTCGACGTTCTGCATTTGCAAACCACCAGCAGATCCATTTGAGGTATTTTCGTTGATTTCGCTGTCGGATATAGTGACATCTGCCTCGCCAAAAACAATGAGCCCACCCCCATCTTCGTCCAGGGTTTGTGCTTCGTTGGAGTTGATCGACGAATTCGTGATGGTGACCGTCGCTCCGTTGATACGCAGACCACCGCCAGCCCGTTCTCCAACGTTATCCGATATGTCCGAGTTGTCGATGCTCACGACACCTCCGGACAGTGACAATCCACCGCCGATCCCTGTAGCTAGATTACCCGTGTTGATCGATGTGTTGTTAGTAACTTGCGAGCCAATCAAGTTAAGATTAGCACTTGACGTCGTAATCGCACCTCCCTGAAGGCTGCTGTTGCCCGTAAATGTGCTGCTATTGATGGTTCCGGTTCCGCCGCCCTGCAAGCGAATGGCCCCTCCAGTGAGGCCCGAGTTTCCAATGAAAGTACTGCCAGAGATATTCAGATCACCTCCCTCAACGCGAATCGCACCCCCACTAGTTGAAGAAGTGGTGACGTTTGTCGCGGTAAAGTTCTGAATCGTCAAACCCGATAGCGAGAGGGTGCCTCCGGTCTGGAGAAAGGCCCGGTCTCCGGCCGAGGTCCCGTCGAAGGTAACGCCAAAGCCGTTGCTGCTGATGGAGATATCGCTGGTGATCGTGGGCAGGATGCTCCCGAAGTTGATCGTCCCGCCGACTCCAAAATTAATGGTATCCGAACCAGCAGACGACTCAGCCTGCGTGATCGCATCACGCAAGGACCCGGCACCGCTATCGAATAGGTTCGTTACGTTGAAAACATTGGCCCGCGCCGTCAAAGACAGGCAAACCAAGAAAGCAGTCAGGACTGCCAAAAGGCGTGAAACAAAAAGATTTTTATTAATTTTCATCATCCTGCACCCTCGTATTTTGCCAAATTTCCGCCGTGCTTCGCAATTGTTCGGAGTCCCAAAATCCATTGTTCGAGAGTCCCAGCCCGAGACGAATTGGAGGATTAATCAGCCCCGGTTTGACTTCCTGATTTTTCCTGAATCAACGTCCGACTATTGCTTTTTCACCGTGAGCAAGTAGCCGTGCTAATTGTCCATGAAAGACTCTCGCCCATCCGAGCTCAAAAAACTTCCGGTGGTCCAATTGGACACTCGGAACGATGCCGAGCTAGATGGCTTCGAGACTTGGCACGACTTTTGCCGACCTGTCTTCGATACGAAACGGGAGAAAAAATCGGCCGATTACCATACCGGCGTCCGGTTTTGCGAAATGGAAGGGTTGGTCTTTGGCGAGACCCATTACGGCGCCGCTCGTTTCGAAAGGAGCGCCGCGCATTTGCGTGGAGGAGAATTCGATCACTTGGCGCTGCACTTCGTCCAGCGGGGACAGGAAGTGGGAAGCATCAACGGAGCCGATACGCGGATTTCCCCGGATCGAGTGGTTTTGCAGGACTGGGCTCATCCCTTTGCGAGAACTTCGACGGAGGTGCATCAACTGTCCGTCATTATCCCCCGCGACCGCGTGCAGCTGAGTGATGTCCTCTACAAACGCGCTCCGGTGCATGAATGGAACATCGGCTCTGCCGGTGGGCGCCTTCTCTCTCACTCGCTGCGCGCGATCTGCGGTGGAATGGATGAATTTTCAGTCCAAGACAGCCCGAAGATTGCGAATGCGTTCGCCGCCTTGCTGAACAATCTGCTCGAATCCGATCTGAAAGGACAGCCCGGCTCAGCGGAAATGGGTCTCCCTGCCATTCACGAATTCCTACAAAGAAACCTGCAACGGCCGAGTCTCGGCTTGGAAGACGTGCAGCGAGCCTTCGGCCTTTCCAGATCCTCCGCCTACCGCCTGTTTCAGAAGGAAGGCGGCATCCACAAATTTATCCAAAATGAACGTCTCGCGGCCTGCTACCGAGAACTTTTGAAGTCGGAGAGCGCTTCCAAATCCATCCGCTGGATTTGCGAGCGCTGGGGATTTCGTGATTTGCCCCACTTTTACCGAAGCTTTCGCAAACGCTACGGAATCACACCGAGCGAAGTCCGGGAGCAAGCCGGGCACAGAGCCGATTCACGGCATTCCCGCTTGCCCAAGCACTCACTCTCCGTCGCCACTTTCCATCAATGGATCGGAGCCTGATCCAGGGCGTTTTGGCCATCTCTCCGATTGTTGCTGCCAATTTTTCCCTGATCGAAGATCAGCCAAGAATACGACGCAATTTTGAAAGACCTTGGCTTGGAACTCACCACTGTTTCAACAGACGCGGCTTGCGAGGCCGGTCGCACCTTTCGCGAGGCCGGTGGCCCGCGAGATAGGACCAGAGGAAATCCTCCGCGCAAGGCATGTGGTTGGCCAGATCCAGAAGCAACTTCTCTCGTGCCAAAACATCGGTTCGTACCGTCCGCCAACCCTGCCTTGCGAATAACGACAGCGCGGTGGATTTCCCTAAACCGATGGTTCCGGTAAGCCCCAGTCGAATGCCTTTCATTGAGCATGATTTAGTCTCCGGCCTTAGCGATTGGCGAGCGCCAAACAACAGCGGAGATTATCGCGTTCATTAGCTCCCATTTTTTCCCTCCCATTTGCTGCGGGAAACTCTGGATCGAAGAATAAATTTCGTGCCTAGGCGACTGAATCTGCTTCCGTTCTCCGGAATTGGAAGTCAAACTGCTTACGTCGATCTGGTCATATCTAAAACTCAATCAAACCATGTCAGCAGCGAAAAAAACCACGAAGAAAGTCGCTAAGAAAACTACTAAAAAAGTAGCCAAAAAGGCGGCCAAGAAAGTCACTAAAAAAGCGGTGAAAAAATCTGCCACGAAAAAAGCCGTTGCTAAGTCCTCATCGAAGGTTCCTCTCACAAGGATTCTCGCTCGGGTAGACGTGCGTTATGGTAACGTGCTTTACATCAGAGGCGAGGGAGGAGGCCTCAGCTGGAATGAGGGTGTTCCTATGGAAAACGTCAGCTCGGACGAGTGGAAATGGGAGTCTGCCGAGGCCGATAGTGGAATTGTCTTCAAGTTTCTCGTGAATGATGAGATCTGGGCTAATGGCGAGGATCATACCGTTGCCGCCGGTGCCACTTCCATCTCGACACCCAGTTTCTATTAGGACTCTACTCAGGGTCTGAGACCCGACCCAAAAGACACTATTCGCGTCCTCGTTGCCCTTTCCGGCGGCGTCGACAGCTCGGTTGCGGCTGCACTACTTTTGGAAAACGGCTTTTCTGTCGAAGGTGCCTATATCCGTACTTGGCACGATGAGAATGAGCTCGGCGAGTGCCCTGCAGCTCAGGATATCGAAGATGCAAGGGCTGCGGCTGATCACCTTGGAATTCCGTTCCGGATCGTCAACTTGGTCCATGATTACAGGGAGAGAGTCGTCAGCTACCTCGTCGAAGGCTATCGCCGTGGCGTGACACCGAATCCCGACGTGATGTGCAATCGGGAAATGAAGTTCGGAGTCTTTCGTGACGTTGCCCGAAACCAAGGTTTCGCACACGTTGCAACCGGGCATTATTGTCGGTCTATGAAAGCGGGAACCAGAACCCAAATCTTTGAAGGGAAAGATAAGAATAAGGACCAGTCCTACTTTCTCGCGATGACCCGGGCGGAAGACCTAGCCGACGTTTACTTTCCTGTCGGAAACCTCAAGAAATCCGAAGTCCGTGAGAAGGCCAAAGAGCTTGGGCTTCCCAACGCAGGCAAGAAAGACAGCCAGGGCATCTGTTTTCTGGGAAAAGTGAAGATCGATGAGTTTTTGGCGAATTTTATACCTGACAATCCTGGACCGATCGTTGACACCGAAGGCGCCCTCAAAGGTGAACACAAGGGCCTGCATCGATTCACGATCGGGCAAAGAAAAGGGATTGGAGTTCCATCGAACACGGACAACCGCGCCTTCGTCGTCGTCGCAAAAGATCTGGAGAAGAACCAGCTCGTTGTTGGATTCGACGAACCGAACACTCCCCTCCTCTACCAAACCGGAGCCGTGATCAAAAATCTGAACTGGATCGGAGAACCGGTTGAGGATGGCGAGGAACTCACTGCGAAACCACGATACCGGGATCCAGCACAGAAGATCAAAATTCTCTCTACGGCCAATGACTCTGTAGAAGTTCAGTTTGCCGATGCCCAGCGCGCACTAGCCCTCGGACAGATCCTCGCCTTTTACCGAGGAGACCAACTCATTGGCGGAGGCACCTACGAAGCCGTTAGCCATCAATCCGATCAATGACTTTTCCACACTCAGTCGCCCAGTGGGTCCACGATCTAAGTCCCTTCCTCATCGAGTTTCCGGAGGGATTTCCGATCCAGGGCATTCGCTATTACGGGCTGGCCTACCTTCTCGGTTTCATCGGTGGGATTGGGCTACTCATTTACTACCGCCGCAAGATCAGATCCCCGCTGAAGAAGGGAGAAGAGCTCGACCTGCTCACCTACCTTCTCGTCGGAGTCGTCCTGGGTGGCCGCCTCGGCTACGTCCTGCTCTATGACTGGGCTGAGTTCGTCCAGGATCCCCTGATTCTTTTCGCGGTCTGGCAAGGGGGGATGGCCAGCCATGGGGGAATGATCGGCGTCATCTTCGCCCTTCTTGTATTCGCAAAACGCCGCAACGTTCAGTTCCTATCGCTCACCGACCTGTGCGCCACCGTGGCCCCAATCGGTCTGGGTCTCGGGAGACTCGCCAACTTCATCAACGGCGAACTCTGGGGTCGGGTGACGACAGTCCAATGGGCCGTGATCTTTCCCGACAGCCCTCCGGATCCCATCACAGGCCTCCCCGAACCCCGACACCCCTCACAACTCTATCAAGCCCTCGGCGAAGGCCTCATCCTCTTCGCCTGGCTCCAGTGGCGTTTCTGGAAAAACCCAAACCTCTCTCCGGGAAGAATCAGTGCAGAATTCCTCATCGGCTACAGCGCCATTCGCCTCCTCACCGAATTCGTCCGCGAACCCGACGCTCCTCTCATCATCGGCCTAAGCAGAGGGCAGTTTTATTCCATTCCTCTTTTGTTGGGCGGAGCTTTCCTTCTGTGGTGGACGAAGCGAGGTGACTCGAAATGATCCTCCCAATTCACCCTCGCAATTTCGTCCTCCTTCATTTTCCTCCCCAATATGAGATCGCTTCTTATCCTTCTGTTCATCCCCATTTTCGCTTACGCCCAAGAGGATTCAGAGAAGGCGGTGGTCCAGCTTTCCGATCAGTTCATGGGTCTCGTCAAAGCAGAAGAGTACACGAAGGCATTCGCACTTCTACAGCCTCTTTGGCCTATTGAAGAGAGCACTTACAAGAACTTAGTCGAACAGACGAACGAACAGATGGGTAGTGTCAAAAACAGGTTTGGTGCCATAGTGGGAACGGAATACATCCGAACCGAAAAGGTAGGCGACTCGCTTTTGCGTCTGATCTATCTGCAAAAGTTCGAGAAATCCTCCCTGCGTTGGTCGATCACCTTTTACAATCCCTCGGGCGAATGGCTAGTCAACTCAGTCTCGTGGGACGACAAGGTGGGCACTCTTTTCGAGTAGCACCTCGATTCTGACCAATCACAGGCCAGTCTTGAGCCTTTTCCGCAGCTCTAAGAGAGTCCGCAGCATCCGGTAGAAAAGCCATTAGCAAATACGGTCAAAACCCGAATCGCGAATTCTTTCTGTCGCCTGCGTCTTTGAAGGACAGTTTCTTTTCGTAGCTGTGAAGAGCCAGTAAATTTTCCTCAAGTTCGGGATCGATAGTCCTTTCAACGGTCACCGGATACCAGCTTTGATGATTCAAAAAATTCTCAATCGCTGGATTATTCGTTTTGATTCCATAGAACTCGAGGATCACGTCGGCCACGTTCTTCCTCTGACGGGCTCCAAACGGTTCCGACAACCCCTTGTCCCATCTTTCCTGAAACAGCACTTGGCGATTCCGGTCACGCTCCGACGAATTTTCCAGCACTTCGGATATGATTCGGTTCGCGGACTCGCGGTCTTTCTCGTATTGCGATTGTATCCGGGCGAGAAGTATTTCCAGAGCTTCTGAATTCTTTGGCAAAATCGAGAAAACAAAGGAGACTTCGATATCCTCTGCTGCGGAAAACGGTTTTTCATGGAGAACGAAGCACTTTCCACTCTCATCCAATGCCCACTCGCCTCCGGAGAAGTTCAAATAGACTGCTCCCGAAGATAACACCGCGTACCTTGCGCGAATCTCTTCATTCATGAATTCTCTGGGTTTGTTGGGATCTTCCTCGAACGCTCCTCTCTCTTGCAAGTGCCGCAGAAATTCTTCGTGGTGAACGATGAAAGTGGCCTCCTCGATTTCCTCAGCCCAACTTTGTCCGGTTCGGGTTACGTAGGGATAAGACTGTACAAAAGCTCCTTCCAGGGTCGCCAAGTATGGGTTTTCGATGTAGTCGTTCTCAAAGTCACGAGGATCATTGCGTGTGCTCCAAGCACCAATATAGCCAAACAATTGATAGGAGACTTCCAGAGGAACGGTCGACCTTGGCGGAAACTCCATCTCCCAAATGAAAACAGAGCCAAACTCTCCCTGATCGCTCTCGGGAACGTATTCGGTCCGAAACACCGTATCTCCCGACTTTGCTGAAAATTCCCTTCGCTCCAAAATCCTGCGAGCCACTTTCTCTTCCAGAGGCCTTTGAGTATCTGTAATCAACGGGAACCCGATTTGCGCAGTGATGGTTTCGTCAGAGAGATTTTCGAGGATAAAGTAGCACCGATATTCGGCAACATCGCGATGCTTGCCGGAACCCGTCACCAACCCATCCGCCGGACGAAAACGAATCTCGACAATCTCTGATTTCATTTGGATTTGATCCGTATTGCCCAGCCGCAGCGTAGAACCACCGCCATCGAATATGCCTGCATTGGCCATCAGCTTTGACGGCAGCGCGAGTAGCAATGAGAGAAAAAGGAAGCGATTCACTGCTCAGCGAGTCCAGCAAGTTCTCCATATCCAGTCAAGCGCACCTACCCCAAGTAGGAGGCAACATAAAACACCTCGGATGATTCCATCTTCGTAGTGCCTCAAGCTCTTGACCGCCGTAGCTCGAAAAGAGACGAAGGTTGTAGGTGTGCTGCTGGCGGCTGATAACGTAGGATATTTTTCGCACTTTTGATTTGGAGGTGCTCAGGAAGGTTCAGATAAGGAACCAAGACAATGAGCGAGAAAGAGACAGAAGAGGAAGCGAAGGCTTCTGGGAACGAGAAGATCATCCGGCTCGATGAGG
>JBCDMB010000038.1 GCA_038744685.1 Verrucomicrobiota bacterium | reverse complement strand
GGATGAGCCTGAGCAGTCCCGCGGATGCGGGACCCGATTGGCACGGGTCGCAGACCCGCCTCCAATCGGGCCGCCTTGCTCAGACTCATCCCCCATCCCGCCATAACTATCAATCCTTCTTAAATTTGGTATTACAGCCGTAGGAAGAGGGTTTATCCCTCGAACAGGATTCATCTTTCGGCCATCCGTATCGAGGCGTGAACCTTCTTCGCTCTGCGAGCTACGAAGGTCGAGAGCCTCCTCCTACAGAAACGTCTAATTGTGTAATGAACTTACCTTAGACCACACTACAGCTTTTGCATATCTACCACGACTTCTGCCAGCCAAGGGTGAGCACCCAATCGGTTTCGAGTTGTAGTCCGTTGAGATCCTGCCAGAGCGGTAGACGGATGTCTGCTGCGAAACGGTGGCCTCTCAGAACGCCGCTCGGAACGATGAAATTCACTCCGAGAATCGCATCCAGCACTTCCCCTCCGTAGTTCTCGTTGAAGGCGGTAGTGACTGAGCGTCCGGCAGGTCCGACTCTTCCAATGCCTTCCTGTGTGCCTTCCAACTCTCCGGTCCATTCATAGGAAAGGCCACCCTCGAGCGAGACCCAATCGGCAACGACGTAACCGGACCACGCGACCAGTTCGAATTGGTCGCCAAGACGGTAGCCATTGTCGTTTTCGCTCTCTAAACGAACCGTTCCGTTGGCCTGAACGCCATAGGACCAGGTTTCGAAGGCTCGCAACCAGGTGATGGATGGAAGGAGGTCGAAAGTGCCCGATCCCAATTGCATGGAAGCGGGTAGTAGATTGGTATTGAACGTGGGTGGCATGCCTGGCCGGGGCGTCTGGTCCTTCTCGTCGATGGATCCAGTCGGAAGGCTTAGGCTCAAGCCTATGTGTGCTTTTTTCTCGTCTTCGTTGTAGAACTGGTAGAGAGCACCGACCTTCGTATCACCGAATCCATCCGTCTCGGTTCTGAAGGTGTCGCCTCCAACCACGTTGAAGAGCATTTGAGGTGCCCCTGGGTTGATTCGATGGTCCATCGATTTGAATGTGTAGTTTACCATTCCAACGAGGGTGAGAGAGTCGGTCGGTGCGTACATGACGCCAAACATATTCATGTCCATGGTCATATTTTCCGGCGTGATCGTAAATCCTTCGGCGAAAACACCGGCAGAGCTGACGCCATTCGTTCCGGAACGCATACCGTCCATCTCCATGCGCATATAGCGGTAAGAAAGCATCCACTCTCCCGCATCGTGGGTGTGGTCTGCCATGATTGAAATAGGTGCGTGACTGTCGGGACGGTCCAATGGCTCGGCGTTGTGAGCGATGAGTCCTCCGGCTGTGAGAACGCCGGCTGTCGTGAATAAAATGAGTTTCATGAGTGCAAGTAGTTGAGAATTGAGAAAGGCAACGCCTTGAAAGGATAGGCGCTTTGGGAGAGTACTCGTCTGCGAGACTGGTCTCCCTTGTTGAAGAGGTGGGATCTGCTGAATCCCACCGAAGCATCGTTATCTCAACCTACTCGGGGAGGTGGCCGGGGAACGTCGTGAGAGACTTTGGGGTGAGTCAGAAGTTCTAACTGCACATTGGAAAAGGACCGATTCGGTTGATCGGTCAGTCGCCGAAGATTAGGCACTGGAAGGAGTTTTATTTCCCTCGTTTCAGAGGAAGAGACGGCGTTTGTCTCTTCGGGAGCCTCCGATACGTCCCGCACAAACTGGCAAAGTTCACAGGGTCTTTCGCCGCTAAAAGTGTCTGTCAACGCGGTCTGAAAACCATCTTGAGTCGAGTAGGAAGCGATCATCCATCCCCAGGCGGTCAATTGGAGCAGTGCGGTGGGTCCAACAAGAAGCCAGAGGGAGAGGACGATTAGCGAAAACCGCATGGTTTTTCGAGTAATGGATTGCAGAAGAGACGCTAGAGACTCAATCCCATTACCAGGTGTCGACCGCCCAAGCCTCTTTGGCAAAAAAGGCCATAGTCTAGAAGCATCTATTTTCGAAGTCTTCATCCTCCAGCCCGAATGGGTCGGAACCCTTTCTCTTCCAGAATTCTCTCCGCGGCCTCTCGACAGTCGCCCTGAAGCTGGATGCCACCGGGAACTCCAGTTCCCCCGGTTCCGATCCTTTTCTTGAGGTCAAAAAGAAGAGATTCCCGTGAACGTGGGTCCAAGGTAGTTAGGCCTTGAAGGGTGGTGACCGTCTTTCCGCCTTTACCCGACTTCTCTCGCCGAATCTCGACTCTCATACCAGTCTTCTTTTTTGGATCGGGCAATTCCGGTTCCGCTGGTTTTGTAGCTACCTTCGGGAGAGGGGAAGAATCGAGAGATGCGAAGGGGTTGTCTGAACCAAAGGTGCCTGCGGTATCGGTTGAAACCTTTTGTTTTTTACGGCCCATCGAGATCTTTGTCAGGGACTCAGAGGTGATTCCTTACATCACTCCTTTGGAGACAATAAAGAGGAGCGGCTGCTTTAGCTGCCGTTTTCGGAGGAGAGTAGATACAGACACACTGCTTGTCGGCAGCTGAACCGACTCCGCTGAAGCTTCGATGGTCAAGAGCAGCCGCTCCGCTGGTATGTTTCGAACTCTGATATTGTGCCACGTCGCTAACGTATTTTTGTCCTTACGAACCTGCCTTCTCCTTAGCGGTAACGAGTTCCCAGCCCTCGTTCTGAAGCAGTGGTTCGGCTTTCTTGAATTTCATTTCCCGCTCTTCACCGGCCTTCCGGATTTTCACAATCTCGTTTCGGCCAATCTTGGGAATCTCTCGACGAATGGTGACTTTTGGCAAAGCAGGAGCCTGCCTCGATTGAGGAGGACGGCCTCCTTGAGCGGCTGCACGGGCCGCCTGAGAAAGGGTAGATTCATCAGAATCCGAAGGACCCTGGACCTTGGCATTCTTTTGGAGTCTCGAGAGCATTTGCTGGAACGCCTGCATGTTCGTCGCAGTGCGGAACATACCTGTGCAGATCTCGTTACGCAGGTTCTCCATCATCTCCTGGAAGTAGACGAATGCCTCACTTTTATACTCGTTTAGCGGATCTTTCTGACCGTAGCTGCGAAGCCCGACGCTTTTGTTGAGTTCCTCCATCTCGGTCAGGTGGTCCTGCCAGAGTCGATCGATCGACCGGATAACTACGTAACGAGCGAGGCGTTTCAATTCATCCTCATTTTCCAAACCGGCTCGTTGCTGAAAGGCTTCGCGGATGCGGGTGATGAGATCGGAGGCGAGTTTATCCGAATCGTCGAATTGCAGCTCTGCCTCCTTGAGTCCGATCGGAAAGTGGTAGTTGACCCAGTTAACGAACGTCTCGGCTTCCCCCGTATTCGTCTCTCCCTTGACGCCCGGTGCGACAGCCGTGTCGAGTCGCTCAAGGATCTCTTCCTCGATCATCTCGAAGGCGATATCGGATGGGGTGTCTGATTGGATCGCGCCATTGCGCAGCTCGTAAATGATTTCCCGCTGCTTGTTGAGGACGTCGTCGAATTGCAGTCGACGTTTCCGGATCGAGTAGTTCCTCTGCTCGATCTTCTTCTGGGCGTTCTCGATCGACCAGTTGAGGGTTGAATGAGAAAGTTCCTCCTCGTCCCCTAGAGACTTCTCCAAAATCCTTGAGAGAGGGCCTTGATTGGCGAACAAGCGCATCAAATCATCCTCGAGAGATACAAAGAACTTGCTCATTCCCGGATCTCCCTGGCGCGCGGAACGGCCACGCAGTTGTCGGTCAATTCTTCGGGATTCGTGCCGTTCAGTGCCGATTACATAGAGTCCGCCTTTTTCCTTCACGCCGTCGCCCAGCTTGATGTCAGTTCCTCGTCCTGCCATGTTGGTGGCGATGGTCACCGCTCCTGGTTGGCCGGCGCGTGAAACGATCTCCGCTTCTTGTTCATGGAACTTCGCATTGAGGACGCTGTGGGTGATTGAAGACCTCTTTAGCATCCTGGAAAGCACTTCTGAGGATTCGACTGAAGCAGTTCCGACGAGAACCGGTTGCCCTTTCTTGTAGGCCGTTTCGATTTCCTTGATGACTGCGTTGTATTTCGCGCGGCGGGTCTTGTAGACGACGTCGTTGATGTCGATCCTCTGGCACGGGAGGTGAGTCGGAATCACCATCACATCAGCCCGGTAGATTTCGTGAAACTCGCTTGCCTCTGTTTCAGCGGTTCCAGTCATGCCACTCAGTTTTGCGTAGAGGCGAAAGTAATTCTGTAACGTAACCGAGGCGTAGGTCTTCGTCTCTTTTTCAATTTTGACACCCTCTTTGGCCTCGACTGCCTGATGAAGACCATCACTCCAGCGACGGCCTGGCATGAGTCGCCCGGTGTTTTCGTCGACGATCATCACTTTGCCTTCCTGGACCACGTATTCGGTGTCCTTTTCGTAGAGGCAGTAGGCCCGCAACAGCTGGCTGATGCAGTGCATTTCTTCACTGGCTTTCTCGAACTTTTTCTGTTCCCCCTCTTTTTTCGCCCGCTTTTCGTCAGCGCTGAGAGACTGATCCTTCTCAATCTCCATAAAGATGAGCGGGAGATCCGGGAGAACGAAAGCCTCCGGGTTGTCCGGGTGGAGCAGGTTGCGCCCCTTTTCGGTCAGGTCGGCCTGATGCTGCTTCTCATCGATGATGAAAAACAACTCTTCCTTCAGGTGGAATCTCCTCGTTTTGTTCATGTCGTTGTTCATCTCGAGATCGAACTTCTCGAAACGCTTACGAATCGCCGGAGTTTCCATCAGGCGGAGGAACTGCTTGTTCTTCGGTGCACCCTCTTTTACCAGAAACAATTTCGAGACGACGTCGTCCGAATCATCCCCTTCATCGAGCTTCTTTTTCGCCTCTGAGACGAGTTCATTGCAGAGACGCTGCTGGGAACGGGAGAGACGTTGAATGCCAGGTTTCAGCTCATTAAACGGCATCTGCCGGTCGTCTTGCGAGGGGCCGGAAATGATCAGCGGGGTGCGGGCCTCGTCGATCAGAATGGAATCGGCCTCGTCGATGATGCAGAAGTAGTGATCACGCTGCACCTGATCTTCCATCCGCGAGGCCATACCGTTGTCCCGCAGGTAGTCGAATCCAAACTCCGATGCGGTTCCGTAAGTGATGTCACTGCCGTAAGCTTCTTTTCTTGCGGCAGGATCCATTCTGTTTTGTAGGCATCCCACCGAGATTCCTAGAAAGCGGTAGAGATGCCCCATCCATTCAGAGTCCCGCCGCGCGAGGTAATCATTGACGGTGGCGAGTTGGCAGTTCTTTCCGCTCAGTGCGTTTAAGTAGAGGGGAAGGGTAGCCGTGAGAGTCTTTCCTTCTCCGGTCGCCATTTCACAGATGTAGCCCTGATGAAGGGCCATTCCGCCGAGAAGCTGCACGTCAAAGTGAACCATCTCCCAGGTAAGCTCATGACCACAGACATCGATAGTCTGCCCGCACATTCGGCGTGCCGCATTTTTCACCGTCGCGAAAGCCTCTGGAAGAAGTTCGTCCAGCGTTTCACCATCACGGACCCGCTGTTTGAATTCCTCTGTTTTTCCCTTCAGTGCGTCATCGCTCAGTGCCTTGAATTCTTCATCCAGAGCATTGATTTTTTCGGCGACGCTTAGTCCTTTCTTCCGAAATTTTCGGTAGTGGCGACCAGCGAGGGATTTGAAGACTAGGGAGATCATGCGAAAAGTTCTGGGATTGGATAGGCCTACTCTTGAAGGTAATCACGGAAGTACTCGATGGTGCGTGTGAGTCCCTCTTCGAGCTGGACGCGGGGTTCCCAACCCAGTTTCTCTTTCGCGACATCGATCACCGGCTTGCGCTGCATCGGATCGTCAGCCGGGAGTGGCTCATTGACAAGCTTGGAAGAGCTTCCGGTAAGACGGATGACCCACTCCGCCAATTCTTTAATCGTAAATTCTCCGGGGTTACCGATGTTCACCGGACCGGTTATTTCATCCTGATCCATGAGGAGAAGAAACCCGCTGATCAAATCGTCGACGTAACAGAAAGAGCGGGTTTGCTCACCATCCCCGTAGATCGTGATGTCTTTTCCCTGAAGCGCCTGAACGATAAAGTTTGAAACTACCCGTCCATCGTTGGGAAGCATCCGCGGGCCATAGGTATTAAAAATGCGAACGACGCGGATTTCGACGCCGTTTTGTCGGTGGTAGTCAAAGAAGAGGGTTTCCGCACAGCGCTTGCCCTCGTCGTAGCAAGCGCGCGGACCGATTGGATTGACGTTTCCGCGATATTCTTCGGGCTGAGGATGGATCGTGGGATCTCCGTAAACCTCGGAAGTAGAGGCCTGAAAGATGCGGGCGTTTACTCTTTTTGCGAGACCGAGCGAATTGATTGCCCCCATCACCGAGGTCTTCACCGTTTTAATCGGGTTGTGCTGGTAGTGCACCGGTGAAGCTGGACACGCGAGGTTGTAGATATGGTCTACTTCAAACTTGAACGGATCCACTACATCGTGACGGACAAGCTCGAAACCAGGATGTGCACGAAGGTGTTCAACATTCCGTCGCCGACCGGTAAAGTAGTTGTCCAGGCAGATCACTTCATCGCCTCTTTCGAGTAGGCGTTCGCATAGGTGGCTTCCTAAGAAGCCGGCTCCTCCAGTAACAAGTGTTCTCATCGTAATCTTCGCAAAGTAACTAGAAAAGCGTTTTTCCAGCGTCCTTTCAATCTTCCTTCGGAATTATTTCAGGGAGCCTCGCTGGATCCAAAATTTGAAACTGAGTGCAGGTGCGGGCGAACTCGGACCCTCCCTTGAGCCTGAGGCCCGTTTGCAATCTGGTCCATCTTCAACGATCCTACTTTCATGGAAAATGAAACAGATGCGATCGTCCTTGGTGGAGGTTGTTTTTGGTGTTTGGAAGCGGTCTTTGAAGACCTTGAAGGTGTGCTGGATGTAGTTTCCGGCTATGCCGGAGGCGAAGTCGTGGATCCTAGCTACGAGCAAGTCTGCAGCGGATCAACCGGACACGCGGAGGTGGTCCAAATCACCTTTGATCCGTCAGTAACCACTCTTGATGAGATCCTTTCGGTCTTCTGGAGGTGTCATGATCCCACGACAAAAGACCGTCAGGGTGCCGATGTTGGCTCACAGTATCGTTCGATCATTCTCCCTTCCTCCGATCAACAGGAGTCGGTTGCGAGAAACTCAATGGACGAAGCTCAAAAGTCATTCTCGTCGCCAATCGTGACAGAAATTACACTGCTGGAGAAGTTCTACCGAGCGGAGGATTACCACCAAGACTACTACGCGAACAAACCGAATGCTCCGTATTGTGCCTTTGTGATCCGGCCGAAGCTGCAAAAGCTCGGGTTGTGATACTGAATTCGCTTTAGGCTCTAGTAGCTGTATTCCACAGTGTCACCGTTGTTCATCGTGACGCTGAGGGTGCCCCCGGAAGAGTTCACCACAAGTTCGGTGTAGTCTTCACCATTCACAGGAGAAATTGGAACAAAATACTCCCCCTCAAGAGCATTGTAGGGAGCACTGTCCAATCCCTCTTCTAGCATGTATTGCTGCCCGGCGGACGCAACTTGCCTGAGATTGTTCAGAACTGCCTTTTGCTGGGAGGTTTCCCTTACTTTTTGGACAGCTGGGATAGCCATCGCGGAGCCCACACCTGCAAGTAAAGCAGCTGGTTGAATGGCGAGGTTGGCTACGGTGGTTCGGTGAGAGGTGTTTAGGTTGGAAGCCGTGTAAATTCCCTCGGGTCCAACGGTAGAGACAGAAGCAATTGGTTGAGGAAGGGGTGGGATTAAGGCGGTGAGCAGCGTATTGAACCTGAGGTCTCTACCAGGAGTCATCGCCATGGATGTCTCTACAGCCTGCTTGATTCCTTCAATCAGCTCAGGCGTTGCATAGGTAAAAGACACTCCCTCCGGTGGAAGAAAGTTCGCTGCGGTTTTGAATGCTTCCGAATCCCGCAGTTTTGGATCACTTCCCAAGCAACTATTAAGAAACTCCGGATTGGTGGCAAAAATCATCCGGCCAGTAGCACGGTCGCCCGTGATCACGGGATTCAGAAAATCAAATGGGGGTGGAGCGATTTCATTTGAGGTGATTTCGAACCCGGTCGTGGTCTCTTCCCAGTTGAGTGAAGGGTGAGGGGCTACGGCCGGTTTCATGGATTCCACCAGCTCGAGTGCGCCGTCGACGACCAGAAGCATTTTGGGAGTGGGGAAGCCGGCAAATCCTCCGACATACAGCGGTTTTTCCAAATCGAGGTCGAGGATCAAAATCATTCGGTTCCCGGCGGATTCAAAAAGCTGATTGATCGTTCTGCCACCGAGTTGCGGGAGGCCACGGCTGAGTGGTGCGGCAACTGCGCCTCGGCCAATAGGCCCTGCCAATGCATCCGCAACCGCGAGAACGGTGTCACGGAGAACCGTCGGTTCGTAGGAAAACTCCAGAACAAGGTCTGCGTCAGCAGGGGCGAGCTCTACAGAATCAAAGGGTCCGGCGGAATCACCAAAAACCCGAAACAGCCCTTTTACACCCTCGGGGAAGTAGAGGATCGAGCGGTTGTGAAAAAAGTCCTCACCAATCTGGTTGGAGCTCATTCCGATTGCGTCGAGAGCAGACAATCCGAGCACATCCATCACCTGAACAAAGTTGAGGGGTAGGGGTGGCATTCCGGGAACGCTCTCCTGCATCGAGCTTACTGCGGCGTTCAGCGTTTCGCCCAGTTTTTCCGGTTCATCGGTCAAGTCGATGAAGGCGTAGAAGACTCCCCCGAGTTGCAGGAATTCCGAGGTCCGGTCGAATTGAGGGGCTCTTTCTGCTTCGGGAAGGAGCCCAGTCGGCGATTCGGATGAAGGTCCACAACCGACGAGGAGAGCGATCATGGGTAGGGTAAGGGTCCAAGTGCACTTCATGGTCTGGTGGATAGAATTAAACCTCAGTCCGCGCAACCAAAAGTCGCCTGTAGACTGAGAAAGTCCGATAATCCGGGGTTTTGCCTTCCAAATCCAATTCACCCCAAAGCCTTGCCAACAAGGGAACCATTCTCTAATCGGTAGAGATTTGGATGGCGATAACTAAAGAAACAGATCTACCGGAAATTCTGATTGTCGATGATGACAAGGAGGTCCGCTACTCGTTGAAGAGGGTGCTGGGCAAAGTTGACGCAAAACTGGTCGAAGCAGGCAGCGGGGAAGAGTGTCTAGAATACGTAGGGGTTTCGCAGCCAGAGGTGATTCTTCTCGATAACCGCATGGGCGGGATGAGCGGAATGGAAACGCTGCAGAATTTGCGTGCGCTCGGAGGGAACTCAGTCGTGATCATGATGACGGCGCAGGGCACGACTCAGACCGCGATTGAGGCGATGAAGTATGGCGCTTTTGACTATCTCATGAAGCCCTTCGAACCGGATAAGATCATAGATTTGGTTGAGCGGGCTCTTCGGGCGCACTCGGATCGCCAGTCTTCCGGGAACTACGAGTCGAAGCTGAAAGTAGAAGACTATTCCGAAGGAATTGTGGGGAGTTCGGAGGGAATGCAGCTTGTGCTCAAGCAAGTGGGTCAGGTTACCGCTAGCGACGCCACCGTTATGATCACAGGCGAGAGTGGTACCGGGAAAGAACTGATCGCTCGCTGCATTCACGACCACAGCCTACGGGCAAGGAAGTCTTTCATCGCCGTCAATTGTGCTGCGATTCCCGATAACCTGATCGAAAGCGAACTCTTTGGTCACGAAAAAGGGTCTTTCACCGGCGCCACCTCACAGCGCAACGGGAAATTCGAACTTTGCGATGGAGGGACCTTGTTCCTCGACGAGATCGGAGACATGGCCCTTCCTACTCAGACGAAGATCCTTCGTGCGATCCAGGAAGGCGAAATCCAGCGAGTGGGTGGCGCAAGTCCGATCCAGGTCAACGTGCGGGTGATTGCAGCGACCAATAAGGATATCGAGGAGATGGTTAAAACCCAGGATTTCCGGGAAGACCTTTACTACCGCCTGAACGTATTCAGGATCAAGATCCCTCCACTTCGTGAACGACGGGATGACATCCCCGAGATCATCGACTACCACCTGCAGCGGCTTGCGCGGGAGAAGAAGATCCGGCCGAGGAAAATTTCCGATGAAGCACTGGCAATCCTTAAGTCGCAGCCTTGGGTCGGAAACGTGCGGGAATTGGAGAATGTCATCTACCGCAGTGCGGTGGTGTCTCAGGGTGAAACGATCCTTAAGACGGACCTACCTTGGGACAATGCTTCGCAGAATGAGCTGGTCTCCTCCGCACCCTCTTTTGTGCAGCCGGACGAGACCGACCCGATGGTGTCCACCAACGGAAGCTCCCACTCCTCTATCCTCGATCAACTTTTTGCCGACTTGCAGGTAAATGCTGAAGGGAGGGTGCTTCAATCGGTCGAACATGCGATGATCGAGCGCTCGATGCAGGCTTGTGATGGCAACCAGACCAAGGCGGCAGCGCTTCTTGGCATTTCGAAAAGTGTTCTTCGCAATCGCCTGAACCAGATCGAGGAGGCAAAAGCTCAGTGAGCCAGGACGATACCCGGAGGATCGTGATCACGGGTGTTGGCTTAACCGCGCCCAATGGTAACAGCCTCGAAGAATACCGCACCAATCTGGTGGAAAAGCGTCCCCGGATCGGTACGATTGACTTGAGATACATGGGAGTGACACCTGCCGGAATCTGTGACTTTGAGGCCACTCGATACCAGAAAAAACGGGAGCTTCGTGTAGGGACTCGGGCGGGGAGTGTTTCTATTTATTGTGCTCGGGAGTCTCTCGCCGATTCTGGTTTGGAGTGGGAGGCGATGGATTCCAACCGCATCGGAGTCTATGTCGGCACTACCGAACATGGGAATGTTGAGACCGAGAATGAGGTCTATAACATCTCTCAGTTTGACTATGACACCCGGTTTTGGTCCCACCACCACAATCCGCGCACCGTCGCAAACAATCCGGCGGGTGAGATTACCCTGAACCTCGGTATCCACGGCCCGCACTACACGATTGGAGCGGCCTGCGCAGCGGGCAACGCTGGGATGATTCAGGGTGCTCAGATGCTTCTTTTGGATGAAGTTGATGTCGCGATTGCAGGGGGGGTCAGTGAGAGCATTCGGAGTTTTGGGATCTTTGCGGGATTTCGTAGTCAGGGCGCTCTGGCAACCCATGAGAATCCGAATTGCGCGAGCCGACCATTCGATATGGATCGCAACGGTATCGTCGTCAGTGAAGGAGGAGCCCTCTACACGCTGGAACGCTTGAGTGATGCAAAGAAGCGGGGCGCTCACATTCATGGAGAAATCGCAGGCTGGTGCATCAACTCGGACGCCTCTGACTACGTGCTACCGAATTCGGAGCGCCAAGCGGAATGTATGGAAAGGGCGCTCAAAATGGCGGAGATGAACCCCGACGATATCGATATTCTAAGCACTCACGCGACAGCGACCAAACAAGGAGACATCCAAGAGTGCACGGCAATCCGGTCGGTTTTTGGCGAGTCGAAAAAGACCCACGTAAACAACACTAAAAGCTACATCGGACACTGCATGGGCGCAGCGGGTGCCCTCGAGCTGGCAGGGAACCTGCCGGCATTTAAGGATAAAGTCATCCATCCATCCATCAACGTCGACAACCTTGATCCGGAGTGCGAACTTCCAAACCTCGTGATCAATGAGCCGGTTGAGGGCGTAGACGTGCAGGCGATTCTCAACAGTTCTTTTGGGATGCTGGGGATCAATTCTTCTTTGATTGTCCGCCGATTCGATGATTGAGTGTTCCCTGCATGACTAACGTAGAAGTTCAAAAAATCGTCCTTGATATCATCGAGGAGATAGCACCGGACGAAGATCTATCGTCCATCAAACCGGAGGTTCGGCTGAGGGATCAGTTGGACCTGGATTCCATGGATTTCCTTGATATCGTGATGGAGCTGAGAAAACAGCATGGCATCGAAGTTCCCGAAGAAGACTATCCCAAGCTCGCCAGCTTGGAGAGTTGCGGCGAATACCTGACCCCGAAGTTCAACGAGGCAGCGTAGGGCCCGTGAGGCAAGGTAGCCTCGAAACTGCGCTGAGGGGTGCGTTTCCGGATTACGTCGGCCAGTTTTCATGGGGAACGGCTGCTCCTGACCATCGAAGCTTCAGCGGATTCGGTTTAGCTGCCGATCGGAGCTCTGCGGCGACTGAAGTCGCCGTTCCTTCTCGATTCACTGCTGACGGTCGAGAAACATCGAACGTTCACCATCCAACCCTGAACGTCGAACGATGGCTCTTTCAGAATTGGACGTTTAGCGTTCAACATTCAGCGTTCGCACCTCTCTCTTCCCAGCATGAGCGACTATGACGTAGTAGTCATCGGTGCCGGCATGTCTGGCTTGGCTGCCGCGATCCGAGTCGCTCTGGCGGGAAAGTCCGTTCTCGTTCTGGAACGGCACGAGGCTCCGGGAGGGCTCAACAGTTACTACCGGCAGCAGGGCAGGGTCTTTGATGTCGGCCTCCATGCATTGACCAATTACGCAGAGAAAGGGCAGAAAGGGGCTCCGCTCAACAAGATCTTTCGTCAACTGCGGATACCGCGCGAAGCGTTTGACCTGAATCCTCAAGTAGGCTCCCGGATTCACTTTCCCGAGTTGAGTATGCGGTTTACCAACGATCCATCTTTGCTCGAAGAAGAGATCGCGACCCATTTCCCCGATTGCATCGACGGCTATCGGGAGCTGGTCAATTTCGTCGGCGAGCGGGACGCAACCGCTCTTTCGGATAGAGGCCAGATGGCGGGACCGTTTCTGGAAGAGAAGATAACCGACCCGCTGCTACGGGAGATGCTGCTGTGCCCGATTCTGTATTACGGAAGTGCGACCGAAGACGACCTCGATCTCGATCAGTTTGTGATCCTTTTTCAGTCATTGTATCTGGAAGGATTCGCTCGTCCGATCGAAGGAGTGCGGACCATCATCCGTGCCCTCTTGAAGAAACTGAAGGAAGTCGGCGGTGAGCGGCGGATGCGTTGTGGTGTGAGAACAATTCACACCAAGGGTAGCGAAGTGTCCGCTCTGGAGCTGGATGATGGCAGCACCGTAACGGCGGATACAATTCTCTCCAGCGCTGGGCTCGTTGAGACCAACCATCTGTGCGGAACAGTTTCTCAAGTGGAGCCGGTGGGACGTCTCTCTTTCGTGGAGACCATCTCGCTCTACCGGGAGAATCCGGCGGTTTTCGGATGGGACGATACAATTACTTTTTTTTCGACGGAACGACCGTTTCGTTATCGCCGACCGGAGAATGATCTGGTCGATCCTCGAAGCGGGGTGATTTGTATCCCGAACCATTATCAATATCCGGAAGATCAGAACCTGAAGGAAGGAGTGGTGCGGCTGACCGCTCTCGCCAATTATGATCGCTGGAATGAATTGAACGAGGAAGAGTATTTGGAAGCGAAGAGCCTCTGGTATGAGAAGCTGCAGGACATAGCGCGTGCCGTCCTCCCAGAACCCACAACAGGTTCGAACCCGTCGCCGGTCGCAACCGACATGTTCACTCCTCTCACGGTAGAAAAATTCACGGGTCACTTGGGCGGAGCGGTTTACGGCGCTTCGGTGAAGTCCAAAGACGGCACAACTCCATACAATAACCTCTATCTCTGCGGCACCGACCAAGGTTTCCTAGGGATCGTCGGGGCGATGTTGAGTGGAATCTCGATTGCGAACCGCTACGTCGTCTCGGGCTGAAATCGCACTCGCAATCGTAATAGCGTGGGATCGATCGTGATTATGATTACGAGGGGATTAGGATTTTGTTCGGGCTATTGTTTTCAGCACCAAGCCGTAGTCTTCGGAAAAAGAAGTTGAAACCAGCTTAGCGTCGATAGACGATTGAGTAGTGGTCACGATTGAAGAGCTGAAACGGGAGATGCCACTATTATGCGAGAGGCACCGAATCGCATACGTTGATGCGTTTGGCTCGATTGCGAGATCTGAACAAAACGAAGATAGCGACATTGACCTCATTATCGAATTCTCGAAGCCTCGCAGAGATAGAATTTCGAATCGTTTTTTCGGCTTTCTCCATGACGTTGAGGATCGATTTCACCAGAAAGTCGACATTCTGACTGAAGAGTCCCTTCAAAATCCATTCCTTAAGGAGAAAGTGAATCGGGATAGAGTTCGAATCTATGGAGATTGAGATTCGAAAATGGCTTTACGATGCGTATCGCGCATCTCAAGCCATCCGTGATTTCCTGAAAGAAAAAGAATTTGAGGATTATCAGGTCGACCGGATGCTGAGCTCGGCTGTAGAGCGCCAGTTTGAAATCCTTGGTGAAGCTCTAAAACGTATAAGAGATACTGACGAAGGCTTTTTGGAAAGTTCAATCACCGGTTGGCGGGGTGCGATCTCATTCAGAAATATCCTAGCTCATGGTTACGATCATATCGACAATGAACTCGTATGGGGAATCATTGAAGATGACTTACCCGAGTTGATCGCAACGATCGAAAAGCACATAGACTAGCGTTTTTGTGCCGCTGGAATTCTGGAAGAGTTGACGCCAATCACTTGGAGAGATCTGAGAGGGATATCAATTGCGAACCGCTACGTCGTCTCGGGGTAGATTCCTAATCGTAATCCTGCTCGTAATCGTAATCGGATCATATCCAACAGCTGTGAAACGGGGAGGGGTGCGGGTAAACCCCAACCCATCCTGAGACTGTCAGAGATCGATTGGGGTTACGATGACGGGTAGGATTACGATTAGGATCCGAACATGGGTAGGGCGCAGTCTGTGACAAGCCGGACGGCTTTGAAGACACAACCCAATCCTATTCTCGGAAGAAAATCCGCGTCCGTTTTTTATTCAAACTGCGCGGCTTGTCGCAGACTGCGCCCTACCATTTGGAAGATGATAAATGGCAGACCTACCTCACACCGACCGCCCAAACCGCCGCTCCATCTCTGTATCCTCCCACTCGATAAAGGTTGGTTTGCCTGCGGGGCAGGAGTGGGGGACTGAAGTTTGGAGCAGCTGTCGAACCAGCCGTTGGGCTTCCTCTTCCGAAAGAAGACGATCTTTGCGGTGGGCGTTTTTAGCGGCTAACTGGGCGATCCTTTCGCGGAAAGGTTCGGCCTGTGAGGGACGGATTGTGCCCTCTCGAATCAAGGCGACCGCGTCACTGAGGAACTGCTCCGCCTGACTGGGTTCGAACCAAGCCGGAACTGCCGAAACACGGAAGAAGTTCTTTCCGAACGATTCGACCTCGAACCCCTGCTCAAGAAAGGCTTCCTTATTCTCTTCGAGGCATTGGCCCGGGAGGGGTTCCCATTCGAAGGTTTGCGGAATCAACAGGCCCTGCGTGGGGATTGATCCTTCTTCTGATTCTCGGAGAAACTGCTCGTAGAGGACCCGTTCCGAAGCTGCACGCGGATGAAAGATGATCAGACCTCTGGAGGAGCGGAACAATAAGGTGGCGGGTCCCATCCGCCCGATCCACTGCCAAGCATTTTTCTTTGATGGTTGAAGAGAGTTCGGCCGATACGGAGAAAGTGACGATCCAGCTTCGGGCCGGACTGGAATCGCGGTTGGAGGTGTTTTTTGCGGAAGCACCCCGTTCTCGGGAAATCTCCCCAATGGTTTTTCCGGCGCAGGTTGAACCGGTTGAAACGATGGCTTTTGTCCGCCTTCTTCCGCGGGAAAGAGGGAGGTGGGAGCCTGATTGGCTTGATCAAGAAGAAGGTCGAGAACGGTCTCGACTACGATACGCCTCACCTGCGGTTCATCGCGAAAACGGATCTCCCGTTTGGTCGGGTGGACATTGACATCAATCGCCTCCGGCTGAATTTCCAGAAAAAAGAAGGCGACCGGATAGCGACCCTTGGGGAGGAATCCGGTGCAGGCCTCAAGAATGCCGTATTGGATGGTCCGACTCTCAACCGGTCGTCCGTTTACGACGCAGATCAAGTCCTGACGGGTCGCCTTGCTCAGGGGAGGCTTTCCCATTCTTCCGTAAAGGAAAAGCGACCCGGATCGGCGCTCGAACGGGAGACTGTTGCGCAGGGTTTTCCGGCCCCAAATTTCCGCGATCCGCTCCGGTAGACCCGGGCAGGGGGGAGTATTGATCACCTCCCGTCCGTCGAGGAGTAGAGTGAAACCAACAGATGGATGGGCGAGGGCAAAGATGCGCACCATCTGGGTGATGTGTACCGCCTCGGTTTGATCCGTCTTCAGAAACTTCCGCCGTGCCGGAACCGTGCTGAAAAGCCGCGCGACCTCAATGGTCGTTCCCGTGGGAATTGAGTCTTCACGCGAGTCCATCACTTTCCCGTTGGAAACGTCAATGCGGACCCCGCTTTCGCTTGATTTCGGACGAGTCAAAAGAGTGAAGTCTGAAACACTGGCAATCGAGGGAAGGGCTTCCCCGCGGAATCCAAAGGAAGAGACGCGAAGGAGATCTTCAGCAAGTCGTATCTTGCTGGTCGCGTGTCTTTTCAGGCTAAGAAGGCCTTCTTCTTTGGTCATTCCCAATCCGTTGTCACTGACCTTGATGAAACTCTTTCCACCTCGTTTTGCCTCGATCCGAATCCGGGTTGCACCTGCATCAAGACTGTTTTCCAAAAGCTCTTTGACCACGGCAACCGGACGTTCCACTACTTCACCAGCAGCGATCTGGTTCGCGACGTGGTCGGGTAGGATTTCAATACGGCTCATTGCGGTGGATTGCAGACAAGTGGTGTAACGGGAGGTGCGAAATTACATCGTTTGGAGCGTCTGCTCCTGACCGTCGAAGCCCACTTTTGCGCTGTCCGGCGGCTAAAGCCGCCGCTCCATTCTTCCATGATTTCGAAAACGACCCAAAAAACACGACTGCATCAATTTGATTACGATGGGAATTGGACCTTCGCGCCCTCAACTCCGCAACCTAAATTAAGAATGGGTACTTTCGCGCGATCCTAGAAAGAAGTTCTGTGCGCAAGCGGGAGGGACGGGCTCTGTCCCGTCCAACAGTTCGTCCAAAGAACGCCGCCGTAGTCCCGAAATCAGACTCGGCACTGTTTGCTGGACACCCCGGTCCGAGCGGCCCGCCCGCCGTAGCTCTAGCGTAGGCGGGGAGCCAGGCCCTCCCAAGTGGCGGAGAAATGCGCAGGGTGTTCGCGATAACCCAGATCAGATTCAGCGCTCTTTCGCGGCTATCATGGTCATTAAGTTTCTAACTCTTCCGCATCTGCGCCGCCCGTGCCAGCGTCAGCAACGCACTGGTCGGCATAAGGATGGCCGCGAGGAGCGGGTTCATCCAACCCGCAAGACAGAGGGCAATCGCGGCGATGTTGTAGATTACGGCAAAGGTAAAGACCTGTCGCAAAAGCCGAGAGCGCCTTTTTGCGGTCTCAAACAGCACCCGGATTCCGGATAGATCTCTTCCAGTGAAGAAAAAGTCACTTCGGGATTCGAGCAGTCCTTTGTCAAGAAGCGGTGTTCCCCGACAAAGCGCTTTCGAAAAAGCAAGCGCATCGTTGGCCCCGTCTCCAATCATGAGCGTGGACGACTTTGCGTTCTTTTCGATCCAAGCGGCTTTCTCCCCTGGATCCAGTTTTCCGAGCGCACGTTCTGGTGGGATGGGAAGAGTGGCTGCGAGTCGATCCACCTTCTCCTGCAGGTCACCGCTAAGGATTGCGAGGCGAAAGCCCTGGTTCAGTAGATAGGTCAGTTCGGCGGCTGCACCGCTGCGGATCGAGTCAGTGAAGGTGAATGAGGCAATTGCGACGCCGTCTTTTGAAAAGACGGTTTCGTTCGTTTGGTCCGGGATTGCATCCGTCTTCCATCCGGATTTCCCTAAAGTCCATTCTTCCGTCTCGGTTTTTCCTGCAACTCCTGCTCCAGGGGTTTCAGTGAGTGCGGCAAGGGTTTCCGGGCGCACGCCTCGCTGAATCAATTCCTCGCGCAGGCTTCGGCCGACCGGATGAAAGCTGGTTTCGACCAGAGCGAGTAGAATCGATTTTTCTTTGGGTGAGAGAGATTCGAGAACTTCCGGGTTCGCAAGTCTTGGGTTTTCGAGGGTAAGGGTGCCGGTTTTGTCAAAAACGACATCCGTAAGGCGAGGCAGTCGTGCCCAGAGACTGACTTCTCTCAAGTAAACTCCACGTTTCCGTAGTTTTACTGCGGAAATGTCGTTGATCAGCGGCCAGGCGATCCCGAGTGAGCAGGGGCAGGAGACCACGAGAACGGAGATCGCCACTTGAAGACCCGAAAACGGTTCGGCAAAGACGGCCCAAGCCGTTCCACCCAGTATTGCGATTGCAATGACAACGGCGGTGTAGACCGCTAGCACCTTTTCGAGGAGAAGGTTTCGGGCTGGCTCGGCTGACTCGGAAGTTAGGCGTTGAAGAAGCGAGTCTTTCCACGGCTCCAGAGCCGTCAGTTGCACGGCTTGGCCGCTGGTGAGAATTGCGCCGGAGGGAATGCGGGACCCCTTTGAAAACAGAACTGCGTCGGCCTCGCCATTCATGTTTTCCAGGCTGAATGACGCACTTTCTTTTTCCAGCCGGGAGAGGACGGGTAGGGTGGTTCCGGGTTCGACCGAATACTCCAGTCCTGGTTTGAACTGCGAGGCTGCGAGCCTTTCGTTACCGCTGGTCGGGCTGTAGGTCAGGTTGGCGAGATCGGTCGATTGCGCGAGGGCCCGGTTCTTCTCGATCGACCTCTCCTGCAGCCATCGGCCTGCCAGCATGAGAAAGAGAAAGATCGCGACGAAGTCGAAATACACGAGATTCTCCCGATCGACTAGCCAGCCGATTATCGAACCGGCCCACGCGGCAGAGACGCCAATGGCAATAGGCAGGTCGATATGGAGAACACCCATTTTTGCAGCATCCCACGCCCGAGCGACGAACCAGAGTCCGCCAACTCCAAAGCTGATCGTGGCAAAAAGGAGGGCGAGTAGATCGAACAGCTCCGCAAAGGCAAAATCCTCGTCCATTCCGAGATAGCCGGGCAGGGTGAAGAGCATCGTGTTGAGCGCGAGGAAGCCACAAACTCCCAGTCGACTCAAAAGCGGACCCGATTCGGAGTGGCCGACTTGATGTGCGGGTGCCAGCCGGTAGCCAAAGCGAAGGATCTCCTCGGCGAAATCGGCTGGTGAAAAGACTCCCGGTTTCCATTCAAGGTCCGCTCTTCCGGTTTGGGGATTTACCGAAAATCTTCGCCCGCCTTCCCGGCGACGGAACAGTTCCTCCAACATCCAAACACAGCCAATGCAGGAGATCCCCTTCAAATCCAGAGTTAGGTGGGCCGATTCGCCCTCCTTTTCCGCTGCGGATGCGGCAGATTCCAGCCACTCGAAATTTGCCGGACGCAGAGCAGCGGGTGAAACCGGTTCAATGGTCTTTCCGCGCAGCGTGTAGAAGCGGTCCAGTCCACGGTCCTCAATGAGTTGATGGACGTGAGCACAGCCAGCGCAGCAGAAATCACCCGGTAAATCCGGAGGAATCGGAGAACCGCAGTGTTTGCAGTAGCGGGTTTCAGCCACGACGGTAGAGACGCTTCTTCTCTAGGTAGTCGGCCACCGCTTGGGGAAGAAGCGACCGAACGGATTCTCGCTTCGCTACCCTGTCCCTGATCTCAGTGGCGCTAATGTCGATTCGGCGTGGTGGAAGCAGAGAGACAGCGGAGTGGTCATACGACACAGGTGTTTCGTCGCCGCGTTGGGCACACAGAAAAGTCACCGTCTTTTTGAGTTCTTCGACTCCTCTCCAGTCATCCAGTTGCTTCAACTGATCGAACCCAATCAGGAAAAAGAGTTTCGCATCGGGAAGGCGCTTCGCGAAATGGGCAACCGTATCGATGGTAAACATCCGCTTTCCTTGGCGGACCTCATAGTCATCAACCGTGAACTTTTCAAAACCCTCTACCGCCAACCGCACCATAGCCAGACGCTCTGAAGCTGGCGTCGATGGTTCTTCACTACGAAGGGGGGCGGAGTAAGCGGGCAAAAAGATCACCTCGTCCAGATCCGCGTGAAGGAGCGCATCCTCAGCAATGAGGAGGTGACCCATGTGAATCGGGTCAAACGTTCCTCCGTAGAGACAGATTCGCTTTTTCTTCGCGATGTCGTTCATCCACTCCCTATTGCAGCGCGGGTGTCAGCTTTCCAAATACACCGAGCCAGGCGGCAAGTCCGGTCAATACGATGACCGAAACCCAGAGCATCACATTCCATTCGGGCTTTCGCTTGATGGTCGTGAATACGGCTCCGAGCAGAAGCCAGATCACTACTTTCAGGTTAAGCCAAAGGGGCCAACCATACCCGCCTTTCGCCTGCATTCCGAAGCCCGCTACAAGAAGGAATATCATCCCAAATCCAGCGACGATCGCACCGCCGATCCGAAATGATTTGTTCTCCGGCGCGAGAACCGCGCGCGCAAGTAGCGCCCCGAGACCAAGGCTAAGCAGGATCAAGCCAAGAAGGTGAAAAAAAGTGTAGAAGTTGTAGGACATCCGTTCTCCGCATCTCGAGTTTTTAACGACCGCAGCGAAAGTAAACCGAAATCGCTGTCGGTATCCAAATCGAAATCGGGTACCGTGAAACGAGAAGGCTCCAATAAATCCCGGTCCAAATACTTATGCAGTGAGGCTGAGGGGAGGGAGTGATAGTAGGTGGGGAAGATGTGAAGAATGATTTCAAAAGGTAGGGCGCAGGCTCCGGCAAGCCGCGCCACTATAAATTCAAAACGAAGATTTATGTTAAAACGATCTCTCTAAGTGACATTCGGGAACCCAAGCATTGGTGAAATCGTAACGTGGAGTGTTACAGAAATGCCCGGCTTGCCAGAGCCTTCGCCCTACCGATTTCGATAACTTTCGAAAGGCATTTCTAAACTATCGTGCCCAGAGGTAGGGCGCAGCGTTCCGCAAGCCGGGCATTCCCAAAACAATTCCCCGTTCTACCGTAAGATCCAAGCGGCTTGCCTGCCCTGTTGTGAGCTTATCGAAGTGAGCTTGTGCCCCACCATTTTTGCAGTTCCTCTCCGCGAATTTCAGAAGGGGTGGAGCGACGGGCGAAATTATCGAAGAAATTGGCACCAATTTGGAAGCGGATGGGGAAGTTCCGAATAACTTTGTGGATAACTTTTTCTTGCGGGGAATTCGGTCTTTGGGAACGGTCTTGGACGGTGGTGTTACCTCCCCGCTCTTCGTGACAGTTTCATCACAAATGCTGTTTTTGTCTGGAAGGGAGAAATTTCGGTAAATTCCACGTAAATACCTCAAAACCACAATATATTGGGGTAAAATTTACAAAAAACCCTCTATTTAGTGGTTGACTGAAGATTTTAAATTCTTGTGATTACTACCCGATGACCAAGTCAGCACTGGTTGCAGGGTTCCTTTGGGTTCTTTTCCCAACCAGCTGAGGACTTTTTACGCCTTCCCTCAGATCCAGTCTCCGACCCCACCCGGAGCGCACGCGCACAAACAACTCGAACCACCAGCAACACGATACCATGGAATCCACCTACACAATCGGCGATCGCACCTTCGTTTTGGACAAAGACAAGGCGGAGGAGGCTTTTGCGGCCAAGAAGATCATCTTGGGCCGCGAGACAATGACGTTCAATCTCCTCCCTCTGAAATACTCCTGGGCCTACGATTTGTACCGCACCATGAAGGCCAATCATTGGGAGCCGGAAGACATCCCGATGCAGAAGGATGTCGAGCAGTGGCGGTCCACCACGGATCTCTCGGATGTGGATCGCTGGATCATTATGATGGGTCTTGGCTATTTTTCCGCCGCAGAGGGTATTGTGGGCGACAACATCATCCACGTGGTGCGCGAGCTGGTCACCGCCCCGGAGCTGAAATTGGTTCTTGGACGGCATGCTCACGAAGAGAACATCCACGCAGACTCTCTTCTCTACATGATCAGCTCCCTCGGGGTAAACCCGCACGAGTGCGAGGCGATGTTTGAGCAAATCGAAACGATCAAACAGAAGAACGATTTCGTGACCAAGACCTCCCACGGTCTGCGCAGGGACCTCGACCTCCACCAGACCGAAAACAAGCAGCTTTTCGCGAAAAATCTCTTCGTCTTCGGACAGTGCATGGAGGGGACTCAGTTCTACGGCCTCTTCGGTATGATCCTCAGCCTTTACCGGCAGAACAAGTTCCCGGGAATCGGCCAGATGTTTCGTTACACCCTCCGCGACGAGTCAAACCACATTGAGGTGTTCCGTAACCTGCTGATGGATTTGATCGACGAAAACCCGGACATCTGGACCGAAGAGTTCCGCGAGGAAATGATCGACCTGATGAAGGAGGCGGTCGAGTTGGAAAAGGCCTTCATCCGTGATTGCCTTCCGGTCAATGCGCTGGGACTCAGCTCCGACGAGTTCCTGCAGTACATCGATTTCATCGCGGACCGCCGCCTGGAGGGAGTAGGGCTCGAACCTCTATCTCCAGGAGTGCAGAACCCGTTCCCATGGCTCGCTGAAATGATGGACATCAAGAAGGAGCAAAACTTCTTCGAGGGCCGGGTTACCGAGTACCAGAAGTCGTCCTCGCTTGCCTCAGTGGACGACGACGAACTCTAGGCTCCTCACTCAACAAACGAAAACTTCCCCCTAGAAAAACCAGCCATGATCTCCCGTATCACCTTCGAAGAAGACAAGGAATTGAAGCGCTTCGCCAGTGCTCCCGTTGAGGATAAGCCTCGGTTCGATTGGCGGGCATTAGTCACTGAGAACGGTGAGTTGCGACCAGCGGTCAAGATCAAGGATGGGTCTGAGCTCAAGGATTTCCGGGTCTCGGATATCGCGGAATGGGTGGGGGAGGCACTGACCAATCTTCTCTTGTCCCGTCGTGAAGAGGAGATCTTCACGGACAAGAACAAAGACTTTGTGGCTCTCGTCGCAAAGGAGGTGGCCGACCGCCTGCAGATCCAGTCGGATGCCGGAAGGAAGCTGGCGCTTTCGGCGAACGACATTTCGTTGTTGGTCGAAAAAGCCCTGATCGAACACGAGGCCCACGATGTTGCCAAGAGTTTCGTCTTTTCGCGAATCGCCGGGGCCTCCGATGGTGCTCACGACGGAGAGGGTGGTTCGGCAGAGGAAATTGCCCGACTCCGACTCATCCGCCGAAACGGTCAAGTCGTCCCTTGGAACCGGAACAAGATTGAAATCGCGATCCGCAAGGCCTTTCTTTCACTAGAGCTGGATTCAGAGGCTGCGATCGGGGTTTCCCGAGCAGTCACCGAAAGAGTCCTCACCCTTGGCAACGCCTTCGTTCACATCGAAGACGTCCAGGACATCGTGCAGGAGGAGTTGATGAGGCAGGGCCAATTCAAGGCCGCCGAATCCTATATTCTCTACCGGGCCTACCGCGCCCGCCAACGGGTGGAGGACAGCAAGGCCAGTGAAGCCGACGAGAAACAGGATGCGATGATCGTCGTCCGAAAGGAGAACGGGGATTCGTTCTTCTGGGATGGGGTGGATCTCCGCAAGCGGATCGAGTTCGCCCGGATTGGTTTGGAGCTCGGCATGACTTCGGAGGAAATTGAGGCGGAGCTACGGAGGTCCGTTTACGCCGAGATGAAGGAGGCCGACCTGAAACGGACGATCATCCTCAATGCGAAATCGATGATCGAGTTCGACGCTGACTTTGCCCGTTTCGCCGGACGAATCCTCCTCACATATATCTATGAAGAGGTTTTACCGTGGGACATTGTCAAGGATGGGGTCGCCTCGTTGAAGGACGCTCACATCAAGGGATTCCGGCGTTACCTCAAGAGGGGAGTCGAGATTGACCGGCTGAATCCAAAACTCCTCGCCTACGACCTGACCACCCTCTCTGCCGCTCTCGACCCCTCGGCGGACCTCGATTTTGACTACCTTGGCGTGCAAACCCTCTACGACCGCTACCTGATCATCGACAAAAAGGCAGAGGTGCAGGCGCGGATGGAGACTCCGCAGTTTTTCTGGATGCGGGTCGCCATGGGCCTCTTCATTGGTGAGAAGGAAGACCGCGAGTCGAAAATCATTTCCCTCTACGGGCTCTACAAGAGCCGCCGCTTCTGCTCGTCGACTCCGACCCTCTTCAACTCCGGGACTCTCCACTCCCAGCTATCGTCCTGCTATCTCTACAAGGTGGACGATAGCATCGAGTCCATCATGCACCGCGGTATCGCTGAAAACGCTTTTCTTTCCAAGTGGGCAGGGGGTCTCGGGGGTAGTTGGACAGCGGTTCGTGGGACCGGTAGCTACATCAAGGGGACGAATGGGGAGAGCCAGGGAGTCATTCCCTTCCTCAAGCTCCACAACGACCAACTGGTAGCGGTCAATCAGGGGGGCAAGCGCCGCGGTTCCGGCTGCGCCTACCTCGAAACCTGGCACAACGATCTTTTCGACTTCCTCGAGTTGAGGAAAAATGTGGGCGACGACCGCCGCCGGACCCACGACATGAACACCGCCAATTGGATCCCGGACCTCTTCATGAAGCGAATGGAGGACCGCGGGGATTGGACTTTCTTCCAGTCGAACGACGTGCCGGACCTTCATGATCTGTTTGGACGGGCCTTCGAAGAGCGCTACGTGCAATACGAGCGCAAGGCAGAGGCGGGCGAGATTGAGGGGACCAAGGTTCCGGCGATCGAGGTGTGGAAGCGCATGCTCAAGATGCTCTTCGAGACCGGGCATCCTTGGATCACCTTCAAGGATCCCTGCAACATCCGCAGCCCGCAGGATCACGCCGGAGTCATTCACTCCAGCAACCTTTGCACTGAAATTACCCTCAACACCGGCGCGGATGAAACGGCCGTCTGTAACCTCGGTTCAGTCGTTCTCGATTCTCATCTCGACGATCAGGGGAACCTCGACCACGAGAAGCTTCGTTCCACGATCCAAATCGCAGTCCGCGCTCTCGACAACGTCATCGACATCAACTTCTACCCGACGGAAGCCGCGAAAACTTCGAACAATCGCCACCGCCCGATCGGCTTGGGCGTCATGGGGCTACAGAACGCCCTTTTCAAAAGAGGACAGCCGTTCGAGTCCGCCGAAGCGGTTGAGTTCAACGACGAGTTTATGGAGGCCATTGCCTTCTACGCCTACGAAGCATCGAGTGACTTGGCCGAAGAGCGGGGCACTTACTCCAGCTACTCGGGTTCCAAGTGGGATCGAGGTTTATTGCCGCAGGATACCTTGGAAATTTTAGAAGATGAACGCGGCATCCCTCTCGATATCCCTCACGGCGGAAAAATGAACTGGGCTCCCGTCCGCGAGAAAATCGCCAAGCAGGGCATGCGGAACAGCAACGTTCTGGCGATTGCCCCCACGGCAACCATCTCGAACATTATGGGAACTTCCCCCTGCATCGAGCCGACCTACAAGAATCTCTTCGTAAAGAGTAATCTCTCGGGCGACTTTGTAGTGCTCAACGGGTCTTTGGTCCGCGACTTGAAGAAGCGGGGCCTCTGGACAAAGGAAACCCGCGACGAGCTGAAGTATTTCGACGGCGAACTGGCTTCGGTGAAGAACATCCCGGACGACCTGCAGGTGCTCTACAAGACCGCCTTTGAGATTCCCTTCGAAGCGTTCATCGATGCGGCGGCCCGGCGGCAGAAGTGGATCGACCAAGCGCAGTCGGTGAACCTCTTCCTCGCCACTCCCGACCTCAAGACCCTCTCGCACATGTATCGTGCGGCATGGCGAAAGGGTCTCAAGACGACCTACTACCTCCGCTCGCTGGGTGCCTCGAACATCGAGAAGGCAACCGTAAGCGTGAAGAAGGAAGTCCGCGGTCACGCCGGAAAGAAGGAATACACCGAGGAAGAGGTAAAGGCCTGCAGCCTCGAAGCGATGCGCAACGGCGAAGAGTGCGAGGCTTGCCAGTGATGATCGGTGGTTTCAGTGGTTTCAGCGCCCAGTGTAGCATCGGCCTTGAGGCCGCCTGCCCCGAGCGAGTCGAATGGGATGACGAGGGTGCCTGGTCCTCCCACGCTTCATTTCGTCTGCAAGGAGCGGCGGCTTCAGCCGCCGAAAGGGGACCCTTGAGACACGCATCAACGGCGCACAGAACTGCTGACCTCGCACCCACCACCAGTTTCACAAAATTTTCTCATGGCTGAGATCCCCCCCGGCCCGAACGGCGCCGAATTCCTGCGGGCGGCGAGTCGCGAAGAGCCGCAGGAACAAGCGAACCGTTTGCGACCGGGGGATTTTTCTGCCTTCACCGGGCAGCGAAAAACGGTGGAGCGACTACAGGTGATGGCCCGTGCGGCCAGAGGACGCGGCGAGTCGCTCAACCACGTCTTGCTCAGTGGTCCTCCGGGGTTAGGAAAAACGACCCTCGCCCACATCCTTGGCGCGGAGATGGACGTCGCCGTCCGGGTCATCTCCGGCCCGGTCATCGACAAGCCCAGTGATCTCGCCGGAGTGCTCACCTCGTTGGAAGATGGAGAAATTCTCTTTATCGACGAAATTCATCGGATCCCGAAAACGGTCGAGGAGTATCTCTACACTGCGATCGAGGATTTCTACATCGACATCCTGATCGATCAGGGGCCCAACGCCCGAACCGTGCGACTCTCCCTGCCCAAGTTCTGCTTGGTCGGAGCAACCACGCGGGTAGGACTCCTGACTGCCCCCCTGCGGAACCGCTTCACCCTCCAATCGCGGCTCGAATACTACAACCAGTTGGATCTCCTCACCATCGCCAAACGCTCCTGTAGCCTTCTGGAGCTAGAGGCCGAAACGGACGGTTTAAAGGAGCTGGCCGGTCGGGCCCGTGGAACCCCACGCATCCTCAACAACCTCATCCTCTTCGCCCGCGACTTCGCCCAGGAACGCTCCGACGGAACGCTTGACCGCAAAACCGCCGCTGCCGCCTTGGATCTGCTCGAGATCGACGCCAACGGCCTCGATGAAATGGACAAACGCCTCCTACGCTTCATGGGTGAGAACTATAACGGCGGCCCGGTGGGCCTAAAGTCACTGGCCGTAGGAGTAGGGGAGGAAGTCCAAACGTTAGAAGACGTCCACGAACCCTTCCTCATCCAGGAAGGCTATCTCCAACGCACCGCCCAAGGAAGAGTCCTCACCGCCAAAGGCTGGCAAACCGTAGGCCTCCCCATGCCAAAAGACGGCCAAGGGTCACTGTTCGGATAAAAACCAAATCCATGGAGGGACGCCGGCCCCGGCGTCCGTGGTGCATCCTGTAAACTAAAACCAATTCGTGGATCTTTAAATTTTGCGTTTGACCCCTTTTTCACTGACCGTTTGACCCCTTTTTCACTGACCCCTTTTTCACCAAGACGCCGGGCACTGGGACGGTAAATCTCGGCCGGTCTGAGCATGTCTATCGCTTCGTGCGGACGATCATGATTGTATTCGTGACGCCAGCGATCAAAACGCTTCTGCTGAGCCGCCAGATTCGGTGAGG